>JASHTN010000291.1 GCA_030040525.1 Gammaproteobacteria bacterium
GCCGGGGTGATGGAGCGCGTGCGGCCGCTGCTCATCGCCATGCGCGGCCGCATGGTGCACGAGCTCTCGGGCGCCAGCGCGCTGCAGCCCTACGGCCAGCGCGCCCAGGAGGTGATCTACTCGGTCGGCCGCGCCGACCTCAACCGCGTGCTGATCGAGGCGGCGGGGCGCCACGCGAACGTGCGCGTGCGCTTCAACCAGCAGTGCCTCGGCGCCGACCTGCAGCATGACCGGCTGCACTTTCGCGACCACGCGAGCGGTGCGGTGCACGAAACCACGCTCACGCCGACGATCGCCGCCGACGGCGCCGGCTCCACCGTGCGCGGCAGCCTCGCCGGCGCCGGCCGGCTCAGCGTGCGCGAGGACTGGCTCGACCACGACTACAAGGAGCTCACCCTGCCGGCCGTCGCCGGCAGCCATGCGCTCGAGCCGCACGCGCTGCACATCTGGCCGCGCGGCGGATTCATGCTGATCGCGCTGCCGAACACCGACGGCAGCTTCACGGCGACGCTGTTCCTCGCGCGCAGCGGCGCTGCCGGCTTTGCCGCCCTCGACTCGCCGCGGGCGGTCGCCGGCTTCTTCGCGCGCGAGTTCGCCGATGCGGTGCCGCTCATGCCGGGGCTGCTCGAGGATTTCGCCAGCCACCCGCAGGGGCAGCTCGGCACGGTGCACGCTGCGCCCTGGCACGTCGGCGGACGGGTGCTGCTCCTCGGGGACGCCGCGCACGCCATCGTGCCCTTTCACGGCCAGGGCATGAACGCCGCCTTCGAGGACTGCGTGGCGCTGGACGCGCTGCTCGAGAGTCACGACAGCTGGGAAGGCCTGTTCGCCGCGTTCGAGCAGGCGCGGCGCCCGAACGTCGCGGCGATCGCGCAGATGGCGCTCGAGAACTACGTCGAGATGCGCGACACGGTGCGCGACCCGGGTTACCTGCGGCGCAAGTCCATCGCCATGGAGCTCGAGCGGCGCTTCCCCGACCGCTTCATCCCGCGCTACTCGATGGTGATGTTCCACCCGCAGATCCCGTACGCCGAAGCACTGCGGCGCGGCGCGCTGCAGGAGCAGATTCTCGCCGAGCTCGAGGCGGGCGGCGGGCGCGGCGAGCCCGACTCCGCGCTTGCGCAGAGGCTGGTCCTCGAGCGGCTGCCACCGCTTGGCTGAGGCGCGGCTCAGGGCCGCGGTGCGGGCGGCGCGCCGCGGCGCTCGAGCGTCACGAAGCTGAGCGGCCAGGCGTGGCGTGCATCGGCCGGCTGCGCGCTGCATTCGACCTCGCGCCACTCGCGCGGGTCGAAGGGCGGAAAGAACCTGTCGCCCGGGACGTCGGCGTGCACCCGCGTCAGGTAGATGCGGCGCGCCAGCGGCAGCGCCAGCCGGTAGACCTCCGTGCCGCCGATCACGACCAGCTCCGGGCAATCGCGCGCCTGCTCGAGCGCCTCCGGCAGCGCATGCACCACCCGCACGCCGTCGGCGGCCCAGTGCGCATCGCGCGTCAGCACGAGATTGAGCCGGTCGGCCAGCGGCCGGCCGATGGACTCGAAGGTCCTGCGGCCCATGAGCACGGGCTTGCCGAGGGTGAGCGCCCTGAAGCGCTTGAGGTCCGCCGGCAGGCGCCAGGGGAGCGCGTTGCCCCGGCCGATGACGCCGTTCCTCGCCAGCGCCACGAGCAGCGAGACCAGCGGCGCCGGCGGGCTCACGGGCGGCTCAGATCTCCACCGCCGTGTTGAGGATCACCACGTCGCGGAACGGCATGCGGAAGAACTCCGCCGCCTGGGTGCTGTACTGCTGCATGCGCGCAAACATGCGCCGCTGCAGCCCGCGCAGGCCCGGTATGGGCCGGGCGCGCACCACGTGGCGGCCGACGTAGAAGGAGCTGTCCTCGGTGAACACGCGCAGCCCGCGCGTGCGGCACGCTTTGAGCGCCTCGGCAACATCGGGCGTCTCCATGAAGCCGAAGCGCGCGGTGATGTAGTACACGCCCGGCATCGGCTCCGCGATGCGCAGCCGCCCGGCCGGATCCTGGCGCGGAATATCGGCGATCTCGACGTTGAGGATGATGACCCGCTGGTGAACCACGCCGTTGTGCTCGATGTTGCGGATCAGCGCCGAGGGCACCAGGTTCGCGTTGCTGGCGAGGAATACCCCCGTGCCCGGCACGCGGTGCACGCCGGCCACCAGCTTCGGCAGGTCGCTGCGCGGCACCGCCAGCTTCGCCAGCGCCGCGCGCAGCTCGAGCCGGCCGGAGCGCCAGGTCATGAAGATCAGGCAGAGGCAGGCGCCGAGGGTGAGCGGAATCCAGCCGCCCGCGGGCACCTTGGTCATGTTGCCGGCGAGGAAGGCCGAATCGGTGACCAGCATGATGCCGAACAGGCCCGCGACCTGCCATTTGGGCCAGTTCCACTGGGTCGCGGCGACGAATGCGCCGAGCACGGTCGTGACCCACATCGTGGCGACCACCGCCGCGCCGTAGGCGCCGCCGAGCGCATCGGAGGAGCCGAAGCCGACGACGAACGCGATGACCAGCGGGAACACCAGCCAGTTGACGACCGGCACGTAGATCTGTCCCTGCTCGAGCGCCGAGGTCTGCAGCACCCGCAGCCGCGGCAGCAGGTCGAGGTGCACGGCCTGGCGTGCCATGGAGTACGCCCCGGAGATGGTCGCCTGCGAGGCGATCACGGTGGCGGCGGTGGCGAGCGCGACCAGCCACGGCAGCACCGCGGGCGGCACCAGGTGATAGAGCGGATGCTCGACGGGCTTGCCGAGCTCGAGCAGCAGCGCGCCCTGGCCGAAATAATCGAGCACCAGGGCCGGTCCCACCAGCGCGAACCACGCGACGCGCACCGGAGCCTTGCCGAAGTGGCCCATGTCCGCATAGAGCGCCTCGCCGCCGGTGATCGCAAGGAAGGCCGCGCCGATGATCGCGAGCGCCACTCCCGGCCGATGCACCAGCAGCACGATGGCGCAGCCGGGGTTGAGCGCCATCAGCACCCCCGGGTGGCGCAGGATCGGGATGACGCCGATCACCGCGATCACGATGAACCACAGCACCATGATGGGACCGAAGAGCGCGGCGACCTTCGCCGTGCCGTGACGCTGATAGGCGAACAGCACCGTGAGAACCGCGATGGTGATCGGGATCACGAAGCGCCGGAAATCGGGGTCGAGCACCTCCAGCCCCTCGACCGCGCTCAGCACCGAGATCGCCGGCGTGATGAGCGCATCGCAGAAGAAGAACGCCGTGCCCGCGATCGCCAGTCCCACCGCCACCTTCGCCCAGGTGCTGCCGGTGATCAGCCGCCGCTGCGCCAGCGCGAACAGCGCGAGTATCCCGCCCTCGCCGTCGTTGTCGGCGCGCATCATGACGGTGAGGTACTTGAGCGTCACCGAGATGGTGAGCGCCCAGAAGATCAGCGACAGCACGCCGAACACCGCCTCGGCGTCGAACCTGCCGGCGGCATCCAGCGCCGACTCCATGGTGTAGAGCGGGCTCGTGCCGATATCGCCGTAGACGATGCCGGTGGCGCCGACCACCAGCCCGAGCTTCAGGCGCGAGGAGTGATTCACGGCGCGCGACGCCGCGGCCACAGCATGCTGCCGCGACAGCGCGCTGAGCCGCAGCGGCAGGCGAACAGCGCATCGATATCCGGCGGATCGTCGCGCTCGCGCCGGATCTGGTAGTCGTAGGTGAGCTCCTCGCCCGCGGCGATATCGCGCAGCGCCTCGATGTACACCCGGGCGCGCTCGATCACCGACTCGCAGTTCGGCTCACAGGCGTGATTGACGAAGCGCGCCTCGTTGCCGCCGACGCCCGCATCGATGACCGTGTCCTCGGCGGCGATGAACAGGAACGTGTGGTTGTCGTGCGGCGCCTTGTGGTCGTAGCGCCGGTCGGCCTCCTCGTGCGAGATGCGCTCGCCCAGGTACTCGAAGATGCGCGTCCCCCGCTCGATCGGCGCCAGCGCAAACACCCCGAGGCCATGCAGCGGCGAGACACGCACCTCGACGGGGGGCGCCGCGCACACTGCGGTTCGCGGCGCGCCGCCCGCCGGTACGCGCCGCCCGGCACGGTGCGGTACGCGGCCGGCGCCGCTCATACCGCCACCGGCGCCCTGATCGGCGCGTGATGCTGATAGTTGACGAACTCGAAGTCCTCGTAGCGGTACTCGAAGATGCTCGCCGGGCGGCGCTGGATCTCGAGCCGCGGCGGCGGGAACGGCGTGCGCGCGAGCTGCAGGTCCGCCTGCTCGAGGTGATTGACATACAGGTGGCAGTCGCCGCCGGTCCACACCAGCTCGCCCGGCACCAGGTCGCATTGCGCCGCGAACAGGTGCGTGAGCAGCGCGTAGCTCGCGATGTTGAACGGCACGCCGAGAAACATGTCGGCGCTGCGCTGGTACACCTGCAGCGACAGCCGGCCGCCGGCCGTATACAGCTGGAAAAACGCGTGACACGGCATCAGCCGCATGCGCCCGAGCTCGCCGACGTTCCAGGCGCTCACCATGATGCGGCGCGAGTCGGGGTCGCGCCGCAGCAGCTCGACGGCCTGCGAGATCTGGTCGATGGTGCGGTCCGCGCCCGAGCCCCAGGCGCGCCACTGCCGGCCGTAGACCGGCCCGAGCTCGCCGTCTGCGTCCGCCCATTCGTCCCAGATGCTGACGCCGTGCTCGTGCAGCCACGCCACGTTGGTATCGCCGCGCAGGAACCACAGCAGCTCGTAGACCACCGAGCGCAGGTGCATCTTCTTCGTAGTGACCAGGGGAAAGCCCGCCGCCAGGTCGAAGCGCAGCTGCTCGCCGAACAGCGACAGCGTGCCGGTACCGGTGCGGTCGGACTTGCGCACGCCGCTCTCGCGGATGCGGCGCACGAGAT
>JASHTN010000292.1 GCA_030040525.1 Gammaproteobacteria bacterium
GGCACTCGTCGCGCCGGGCCTGAAGCTGCCCGCCGGCCGCGCCCCGCTATAATCACCGCCGTCAAGCGCGCCGCGGACAGGCGCGCAGATCCCCGGGCGGTCAATGGACAAGGTTTACGCGCCGCAGGACATCGAGCGGCGCATCTACGAGCGTTGGGAAGCCAACGGCTGGTTCGCCCCGCAGGGCCGCGGCGAGCCGTACTGCATCATGATCCCGCCGCCCAACGTGACCGGCACGCTGCACATGGGGCACGCATTCCAACATACCCTGATGGACGCCCTGTGCCGCTACCAGCGCATGCACGGGCGCGACGTGCTGTGGCAGCCGGGCACCGACCATGCCGGCATCGCCACCCAGATGGTGGTGGAGCGGCAGCTGAACGCCGCGGGCGAGAGCCGCAGCGGCCTCGGACGCGAGGCGTTCGTCGCGCGCGTCTGGCAGTGGAAGGCGCAGTCCGGCGGCACGATCGCCGCGCAGATGCGCCGGCTCGGCGATTCGGTCGACTGGTCGCGCGATCGTTTCACCATGGACCCGCAGCTCTCGCGCGCCGTCATCGAAGCGTTCGTGCGGCTGCACTCCGCCGGGCTCATTTACCGCGGCAAGCGCCTGGTCAACTGGGACCCGGTGCTGCTCACCGCACTCTCGGACCTCGAGGTGCAGACCGAGGAGGAGGACGGCGAGCTCTGGCACCTGCGGTACCCCCTCGCCGACGGCCCCGGGCACCTCGTGGTCGCCACGACGCGCCCGGAGACGCTGCTCGGCGACAGCGCAGTCGCGGTCAACCCGGAAGATGAGCGTTACCGGGGGATGATCGGCCGGGGCGTGCGACTGCCGCTCGCGGGGCGGGTGATCCCGGTCATCGCCGACGACTACGTCGATCCGGCCTTCGGCTCCGGCTGCGTCAAGATCACCCCGGCGCACGATTTCAACGACTACGAGGTCGGCCAGCGCCACGGGCTGGCGCAGATCAACATCTTCACCCCGCGCGCGCAGCTCAACGACGCCGTGCCCGAGCGCTTCCGCGGCCTCGATCGCTTCGAGGCGCGCCGGCGCGTCGTGGCCGAGCTCGGTGCCCTCGGGCTCCTCGAGCGCGTCGAGAAGCATCGGCACGGCGTGCCGCGCGGCGACCGCAGCGGCGCGGTGCTCGAGCCCTACCTCACCGACCAGTGGTACGTGAAGGTCGCGCCGCTCGCGGCCGCGGCCATCGCGGCCGTCGAGGAGCAGCGTACGCGCTTCGTGCCGGAGAACTGGACGCGCACCTATTTCGAGTGGCTGCGCAACATCAAGGACTGGTGCGTCAGCCGCCAGCTGTGGTGGGGTCACCGCATCCCGGCGTGGTACGACCCGGACGGCAACGTCTACGTCGGCCGCGACCTGGCCGAAGTGCGCGCGCGGCACGCGCTGCCCGCCGGGCTCGCGCTGCGCCAGGACGAGGACGTGCTCGACACCTGGTTCTCCTCCGCGCTCTGGCCGTTCTCGACCCTGGGCTGGCCGCAGGCCACAGCCGCGCTCGTGCGCTTCTACCCCGGCAGCGCGCTCGTGACCGGCTTCGACATCATCTTCTTCTGGGTTGCGCGCATGATGATGCTGGGGCTGAAGTTCATGGAGGAGGTGCCCTTCAGGGACGTGTACATCACCGGTCTCATCCTCGACGAGCACGGCGACAAGATGTCCAAGTCCAGAGGCAACGTCATCGACCCGCTCGACATCGTCGACGGCATCGGGCTCGAGGCGCTGGTCGAGAAGCGCACCAGCGGACTGATGCAGCCGCAGCTCGCGCCGGCCATCGAGAAGGCGACGCGCCGGCAGTACCCCGCCGGCATTGCCGCCCACGGCACCGACGCGCTGCGCTTCACGTTCGCTGCGCTCGCCGCGCCGAGCCGCGAGATCCGCTTCGATCTCGCGCGCGTCGGTGGTTACCGCAACTTCTGCAACAAACTGTGGAACGCCGCACGCTTCGTGACGCTGTCGGTGGACGGGCACGGCGGCGCGGCCGATGGTGCGGCGATGGAGCTTTCGGTTGCCGACCGCTGGATCCGCGCGCGCTTCGGCCGCACGCTCGCCGCTGTCGCCGCCGCGCTGGCCGGGTACCGCTTCGACTTCGCTGCCACCGCGCTCTACGAGTTCACCTGGTACGACTTCTGCGACTGGTATCTCGAGCTCACCAAGCCGGTGCTGCAGTCGTCCGAGGCCCGGCCCGCCGCCCGGCTGGCGACCCAGCGCACGCTGGCCGTGATCCTGGAGGCGCTGCAGCGCGCGCTGCACCCCTTCATGCCGTTCATCACCGAGGAGATCTGGCAGCGCGCTGCGCCGCTCGCCGGCCGCGGCGGCGACACCGTCATGCTGCAACCCTACCCGCTGCCGGCGGAGTTTCCGCCGGACGAGGCGGCGGAACGCGAGGCTGAGTGGCTCCAGGCGGTGGTGCTCGGCGTGCGGCAGATCCGCGGCGAGATGAACATCAACCCCGCGCGACGCATTCCGCTGCTGCTGCGCGACGCCTCGAGTCAGGATCGCAGCTGGGCCGAGCGTCACCGGGCCGCCCTCGAGCGGCTCGCCGGACTCACCGGCATCACGCTGCTCGAGCCGGGTGCGACTGCGCCGCAGTCCGCCATCGCGCTCGTCGGCACGCTCGCGCTGCTGGTCCCCATGGCCGGTCTCATCGACGTCGGGGCGGAGATCGAGCGGCTCGGCAAGCTGATCGCCAGGGCCGAGAAGGACCTCGCGGGCGCCCGCGCACGACTCGCCAATGCAAGCTTCCTTGCCGGCGCGCCGCCGGCCG
>JASHTN010000293.1 GCA_030040525.1 Gammaproteobacteria bacterium
GCCGGGCGACGTCATCAGCTTCAGCGGCTCCTCCGGGGCCGCCAGCGGCAATTTCGGCTGGGTGCAGGAGCTGCGCGGCCGCTACGTCGTGGTGCGCGACCGCGACGGGGTGGACACGCTGGTGCCGAATCAGAACCTGATCACCAATGCCTTCATCAACTGGAGCTACTCCGACCAGCGCGTGCGCATCAAGCTGCCGGTGACGGTGAGTTACGAGGACGATCCGGAGGTCGCGTTGCGGCTGCTGCTCGAGGCCGCCGAGAACCACCCGCGCATCCTGCGCGATCCGGCGCCGGTATCGCGCCTGATCAGCTTCGACGACTACGGTATGCGCCTCGAGATCCGCTTCTGGATCGCCGATCCGGTGAACGGCGTGAACAACGTCCGCTCGGACGTGAACCGCGCGATCTGGCGGATCTTCCGCGCCCACGACGTGCACATCCCGGTGCCGCAGCAGGAGACGCGCTTGCTGCCGCCGCGCGTGCCGCGGCCGAGTTCCGGCTCCGCCGCCCCCGGGGTCCTGCCGGGACGCGATCAGGCCGCGGACTGACCCGGCGGCTGCGCCCTCCGTGCCGCTGCCGATCTCGCGCACCGTGGCGATTCCCGACGATGAGCTGACCGTGAGCTTCGTGCGCTCGGCGGGACCTGGTGGCCAGAACGTCAACAAGGTCGCGACAGCGGTGCAGCTGCGCTTCGACCTGGCAGGCAGTGCGGCGCTCAGTCCGGAGGTCAAGGCGCGGTTGCGCACGCTCAGCGGCCGCCGCCTGACGGCCGACGGCTCGCTTCTGATCATCGCGCGCAACCACCGCACCCAGGAGCAGAATCGGCGCGAGGCGCGGACACGCCTCGCCGAGCTGGTGCGCCGGGCGCTGGTCGCACCCAAGGCGCGGCGGGCGACCACACCCCCGCGCGCCGCGCGCGAGCGCCGCCTGGAGGGCAAGGCGCGCCGCCAAGGGGCCAAGCGCCTGCGCGCCAGGGTCAGCTGGGAGGATTAGGAGGGAGCGGGAGATGACTCAGATGTACGCATCCGCGCTGATGGCCTTCGTGCATCACCTCGCGGCCTTCACCGTGGTGGCGGCGCTGGCCGTCGAGGTGGCCATCTTCAGGCCGCCGCTGACCCTCGTGCAGGCGCGCCGGCTGCTGCGCACCGACATGATCTTCGGAGCGTCGGCCACTGTGGTGCTGGTGGTCGGCATGCTGCGGGTCGGGTACTTCGAGAAGGGACCGCAGTACTACTGGCACGACGGCTTCTTTCTCCTCAAGTTCGCCGCCTTCGTCGCCGCGGCGCTGATCTCGATTCATCCGACGCTCACTTTCTTCTCCTGGAACAAGGCTCTCAAGGCGGGGATCGCCCCGCAAATCCCGGACGGACGAGCGCACAGCGTACGCATGTGCATGATGGCCGAGCTGACCGCAATCGTGGTGATCCTGCTGTGCGCGGCGTGCATGGCGCGGGGGCTGGGTTACCTGCGCGGCTGAGCCGCGACCTGCCGCAGCAGACCGACGCCGCTATTCGAAAGCGACCGGCGGCAGATCCAGCCCGATGAGAAAGAACTCGAACAGGTGCTGGATGACACGGATCTGGCTGTGCAGGCGGTGATCGCTCGGCAACAGGTGCAGTGCGGCGTGGTGCGCCTGGGCAAAGCGCACGCTGTGCTCGTACGGCACGACGTCGTCGTGCAGGCCGTGCACGACCGTCGCGGGGCAGTCGAGTCCTCCCGGGCGCAGCTCCGGCAAGCCCGCCATATAGAGCGCCGGAGCCATGAGGAACACGCCGCGCGCGTGCAGCAGCGAGGCGGACGCCACCGACACGTAGCCCCCGAGGCTCGAGCCGACCAGCACCAGGTCGCCGCCGAGCTCCTTGCAGAAATCCACCAGCGTCGCTACCCGGGCGCGCGGCGCGTCGATACCGCGATAATCGACCGAGTGGGCCTCGTAGCCCTCGCTGCGGGCAACCTCGGCGAGCGCCGAGATCTTGCGGCCCCAGGGGCCGCTCTCCTGCCCGTGAGAGAAGACCACGTGACGCGTCACGGCGATGAGCTCCCTGGCGCGCTGCGGGATGTTGGGCTCTCGACCCCCATGCGCAAATAATGCAGGCAATGCAGACGTTAAGCCAACCGCCCGTGGGAGGCACGCCGGCGACGACGCGCGGCTGGCAGTTCTGGATCGACCGCGGCGGCACGTTCACCGACGTCGTCGGACTGGCGCCCGGCGGCACGCTGCACGTGCGCAAGGTGCTGTCGGTGCCGGCGGGATCGGCCGCGGGCGATCCCGGCCTCGATGCGGCCTGCGCGATGCTGGCCGCCGCGCCCGCCGCGCCTGCGCGCGTCGCTGCGGTGAAGGTCGGAACCACGGTTGCGACCAACGCGCTGCTCACCCGCGGCGGCGAGCCGGTGGTGCTGGTGACCACCGCTGGCTTCGCCGACGCCCTGCGGGTCGGTTACCAGAACCGGCCCGACATCTTCGCACGGCGGATCGTGCTGCCCGCGCCGCTCTACGCGGCCGTCATCGAGGCACACGAGCGTATCGACAGCGACGGCCGGGTGCTGACGCCGCTCGACCTGGGGCGCCTGCGGGGCGATCTGGCACGCATGCGCCGTGCCGGACGGCGCTCGGTCGCCATCGTGTTCCTGCACGCCTGGCGGCATCCGCGCCACGAGCGCGCCGCGGCCGCCTGCGCGCGCGAGCTCGGCTTCGAGGAGGTCTCGGTGTCGCACGAGTTGTCGCCGCTGGTGCGCTACGTGACGCGCGGCGACACCACCGTTTTGAATGCGTATCTCGCGCCGCCGCTGCGCGCCTACGTCGCTGCGCTCGAAGCACGCCTCGCGGCCCTTGATCCGGCCGCCGCGCTCAGTCTCATGCAGAGCAACGGCGGGCTTGCCGCCGCGCACCACTTCCGCGCCATGGCCAGCGTGCTGTCGGGGCCCGCCGGCGGGCTGATCGGCATGCGCTGGGCGGGCGAGCGGCTCGGGGAGCGGCGCCTCATCGGCTTCGACATGGGCGGCACCTCCACCGACGTGTCGCTGCTCGACGGGGAGCTCACGCAGCGCTTCGAGCATCTGATCGGCGGCGTGCGCCTGGCGCAGCCGATGCTCGACGTGCACAGCATCGCCGCCGGCGGCGGCTCGATTCTCGGCTTCCGCGACGGGCGCTTCGCCGTGGGCCCCGCTTCCGCCGGCGCGGATCCGGGCCCTGCCTGCTACGGGCGCGGTGGCCCCCTCACGCTCACCGACGTGCAGGTGCTGCTCGGACATCTGCGCCCCGACACGCTGCCGGCGGTGTTCGGGCGCGACGGCGCAAGTCCGATCGACCCGCAGGTCGTGGCCGACAGGTTTGCGACGCTGACTGCGCAGGTCGCGGGCCAGGCCGCGCACGGCTGCACGGAGGAGATGGTCGCGGAATCGTTCCTCGAGGTCGGCGTCGAGTCGATGGCCAACGCGATCCGCCAGGTCTCGACACGCCAGGGGCTCGACGCCGCGGACTTCACGCTGTTCTGCTTCGGCGGTGCGGCGGGGCAGCATGCCTGCCGCGTGGCGCGCGCCGCCGGCATGCGCCGCGTGCTGGTCCATCCGCTCGCGAGCGTGCTCTCGGCGCTCGGCATCGGGGTGGCCGACCGCCTCGCGGTGCGCCGC
>JASHTN010000294.1 GCA_030040525.1 Gammaproteobacteria bacterium
GCCGGTGCGAACCGTTGCTCTCGAACCAGAGCAACAGGTGGGACATGCTGCGGCAGGTAAGGCTTTCCGCTCGAAGTGCGGACCTGCACAGTGCTGCCGCAAGCACCGAGTCCCGAGGGTGTTTCAATTAGGGTCCGAGGTAACCCGGTCCGCTTGTCGAACACCGCAGGCGACGCCAGCAGCGACTCTACACCAAGCATGGGTGGCGCGCTTGAGACCCTGGTCGCAGCCGCGCGTGCGCAGCGTGCTCGAGACCTGAGGGCGATCACAGATCGAGCTGCTGGCCCTTCCCGAGCGCGCTCTCGACGCGTTCGCGCATGGCGCGCACGCGGTGGCCGGCGCCGCTGTCGACCCGGGTCTCGCGGTCGCGGCCCTTGAGAAACTCGTGCGCGAGGTTCAGCGCCGCCATGACCGCGATGCGGTCGAGGCCGACGACCTTGCCGCTGTCGCGGATCTCGCGCATGCGACCGTTGAGGAATTCCGCCGCATCGAGCAGCGCCGAGCGCTCGTCGTAGGGGCAGGCGACGACATATTCCCGCTCCATGATGCGCACGCTCACCCGGGCCTGGTCCGGGTGGTTCATGCGCCATGCTCCAGGGTCTTGAGCCTGCCGATCATGGCCTCGACGCGCGTGCGCACCTGCTCGTTCTTGTGCATGAGCGAGGCGCGCTCCCCGGCGAGGGATTCGTGCCGCGCCCGCAGCGCGCGGTTCTCCTCCTTGAGATGCTCGAGCGTCGCAATCAGCTCGTCGATGCGTCTCGCGAGGCGGGTGAGTTCCAGATCGAGTTGTGTTTTTGTAGTGTCGCTCATGGCGGGCGACTATAGAGCCGCGCTCTCGATCCGGTCAATTATAATGAGCCGGCCGCATGCAAGCTCCGGACTACAGCGACATTCAGCAGCTGCTCAGCCAGCAGCGCGCGCTCGCCGACGCCGCCGAGGCGCACGGCACGCTCACCGGCGGCCTGTGCGCCACGCCCGACTACCGCTTCGAGGACTGGCTGCGCGAGATCCTGCCGGAGGGACGCGCGGACGCGGCCGCCGCCGCCGGCCTGCACCGGCTCTACGCGCTGACCGCCGAGTCGCTCGCTGATACCGACATGCAGTTCGCACCGTTCCTGCCCGCCGATGCGCAGCCGATCGCCGCGCGCACCGCGGCGCTCGCCGAGTGGTGCCAGGGCTTTCTCTACGGGCTGGGGGCCGGCTCGATAGCCGATGCCGGCCGCCTGCCGGGCGAGGTCGGGGAGTTCGTCCGCGACCTGGCGCAGATCACCCGCGCCGCCGTCGATGCGGCCCAGGGCGAGGATTCCAACGAGAGCGCCTATGCCGAGCTCGTGGAGTTCGTGCGCGTCGGAGTGCAGCTGCTCTACGAGGAGCTCGCGCCGGCGCGCCGCGCGCCGCCGGCTGCGGCCACGGCGCTGCACTAGCAGGGCAGGCACCCTCCACAGGACGGTAACCGGAGACCCGCGTAAACAGCATGCAGAGAGAGGAGTTCGCGCGCCGCCGCCGCCAGCTGATGCGCCTGATGGGGCGCGATTCGATCGCGGTGCTGCCGGCAGCTCCGATCCGGCACCGCAACAACGACGTCGAGTATCCCTACCGACAGGACAGCGACTTCCACTATCTCACCGGATTCGGCGAGCCGGAGGCCGTGGCGGTGCTGGTTCCCGGACGCGAGCAGGCCGAGTACATCCTGTTCGTGCGCGAGCGCGACGCGGCGCGCGAGACCTGGGACGGGCGTCGCGCCGGACCCGGCGGGGCGGCGCGCGACTATGGCGCGCACGACGCCTTTCCGATCGCCGACATCGACGAGATCCTGCCGGGATTGCTCGAGAACCGCGCCCGCGTCTTCTACACCATGGGGGCATACGCGGACTTCGATCAGCGGGTCGTCGGCTGGGTCAACGGGCTGCGCAGCCAGGCGAAGAACGGACGCCATCCGCCGCAGGAGTTCGTCGCGCTCGACTACGTGCTGCACGACATGCGCCTCTACAAGTCGCGCCGCGAGCTCGAGCTGATGCGCGCCTCGGCGCGGATCGCGGCCCGGGCGCACCTGCGCGCGATGCGCTTCTGCCGGCCCGGGGCGACCGAGTACCAGGTGATGGCGGAGCTGCTGCACGAGTTCCGGCGCCACAACGCCGACACCGCCTATGATCCGATCGTGGGCGGAGGCGCCAACAGCTGCGTGCTGCATTACCGGGACAACGACCAGCCGCTCAGGGACGGCGACCTGCTGCTGGTGGATGCCGGCTGCGAGCTCGAGTGCTACGCATCCGACATCACCCGCACCTACCCGGTCAACGGGCGTTTCACCCCCGAGCAGCGCGCCGTCTACGAGGTGGTGCTGGAAGCCAACCGCGCGGCGATCGCGCGCGTGCGTCCCGGCAATCACTGGAACGAGCCGCACGAGGCG
The DNA here is from genome assembly GCA_030040525.1 of Gammaproteobacteria bacterium. Classification (GTDB taxonomy): domain Bacteria; phylum Pseudomonadota; class Gammaproteobacteria; order Steroidobacterales; family Steroidobacteraceae; genus 13-2-20CM-66-19. Next base: position 2,411 of record JASHTN010000294.1, read on the forward strand.
GCGGTGCGGGTGATTACCCAGGGGCTGGTGAAGCTCGGGCTGCTCAAGGGCCGGGTGCCCTCGCTCATCAGGAGCGGCGCCTACCGCCGCTTCTTCATGCATCGCACCGGCCACTGGATCGGGCTCGACGTGCACGACGTCGGCGACTACAAGATCGGGGATGAATGGCGGGTGCTCGAGCCCGGGATGGCGCTCACCATCGAGCCCGGCATCTACCTGCCGGCGGCGGCGCGCGGCGTGCCGAAGCGCTTGCGCAACATCGGCGTGCGCATCGAGGACGACGTGGTGGTGACGCGCAGCGGCGCCGAGGTCCTCACCGCGCGTGCTCCCAAGGACGTCGAGCAGATCGAGGCGGTGATGGCGCGCGGCTGACGCGCGCCGCGCACCGCCCGCGCTGCCTGGCCGCTCAAGCATGAGTGCAATGTCCGCCGCCGCCGGCCGCACGCCGCTCGAGGTCGACGTCGCCATCGTCGGCGGCGGGCTGGTGGGCGCGAGTCTCGCCGCGGCGCTCGCCGGCAGCCCGCTGCGCGTCCTGCTCGTCGAGAGCGTGCCCCTCGGGGCCGGCGATCAGCCGAGCTTCGACGAGCGCACCACCGCGCTCGGCAACGCCAGTCGCCGCATCTTCGAGGGCCTCGGTGTCTGGGCCGCGATCGTGGCCGAGGCGGCGGCGATCCGTGTCATTCACGTGTCGGACGCGGGGCGCTTCGGCTTCGCGCGTCTCACGGCCGCGGAGCAGGGGATCGAGGCCTTCGGCTACGTCGCCGCCAACCGCCGGATCGGCGCCGCGCTTTGGGAGCGGCTCGGCGCGGCTGCGAACCTCGCGCTGCGCGTGCCGGCCCGCGTGCAGAACGTCGCGATCGCCCGCGAGGCGGTGCGCTTCGAGGTGGTCGCGGAAAGCGCAGCCGCCATGGCGCCCGAGCCCGTGGTCGCCCGGCTGGTGGTCGCCGCCGACGGCGCGCACTCGCAGATGCGCATCGCCGCCGGCATAGGGGCGCAGCTCGAGGACTACGACCAGGTGGCGATGGTCGCCAACGTCGCGAGCGATGCGCCGCACGAGGGCACGGCCTACGAGCGCTTCACCGCGGGCGGTCCGCTTGCGCTGCTGCCGCTGCATGACGGCAGCCGCGCCGTCGTCTGGGCCTGCCGCCCGGCGCACGCCGCGGAGCTGCTCGCGCTCGATGCGGCCGGGTTCCTCGCGCAGCTGCAGGAGCGCTTCGGCTGGCGCGCCGGACGCTTCGTGCGCGCGGCGCGGCGCTTCTCCTACCCGCTGAAGCTCATGCGTGCCGCCGCACCTGTGGCGACCCGCACCGTGCTGATCGGCAACGCCGCGCAGGCGCTGCATCCGGTCGCGGGGCAGGGGTTCAACCTGGGGTTGCGCGACGCGGCGATGCTCGCCGAGGTGATCGCGAATGCCAGCGGGGATCCGGGCTCGCCTGAGCTGCTCGAGCGCTTCAGCGCGTGGCGCGCGCAGGACCGCCGCGGCGTGGTGGGCTTCACTGACAGCCTGGTGAAGCTCTTCGGCGACCGGCGCTTCGGCGTCGCGGCGCTGCGCGACCTGGGGCTGCTGCTGTTCGATCTCACGCCGCCGGCCAAGGGCGCGCTGGCGCGCGTCAGCGGCGGATTCGGCGGACCGACCCCGCGCCTCGCGCGCGGCCTTCCGGTGCGTCGTGTCTGAAGGCGTCTTCGATGTGGTGGTGGTGGGCGGGGGACCCGTGGGCGCATGCGCCGCGACGCTGCTCGCGTGCGGCAGTGCGGGCGGCGAGCGCGACCGCGGCGGCGCCGGCCTCAAGGTCGCGCTGCTGGAGCCGCAGCCGCCCTCCGCCCCGGCACCGGGCGCGCCG
>JASHTN010000295.1 GCA_030040525.1 Gammaproteobacteria bacterium
CAACGGCCACAGCAGCGGCGCGCACGCGGCCGCGGAGTTTCCCCTGCGCGCCGTGCCGCTGCGGGCGCGGCGCGGCCGCGCCGTGACGCAGCTCGCCTACGCGCGCGCCGGCATCATCACCCCCGAGATGGAGTTTGTCGCGATCCGCGAGAATCTCGGGCGCGCGCCGCGCGCCGGCGAGGTGGCCCGCGACGGCAACTCCTGGGGCGCTGCGATTCCCGACTGGGTGACGCCCGAGTTCGTGCGCGCCGAGGTCGCCGCCGGGCGGGCGATCATCCCGGCGAACGTCAACCACCCGGAATCCGAGCCGATGATCATCGGCCGCAACTTCCTGGTGAAGATCAACGCCAACATCGGCAACTCGGCCGTGACCTCCTCGACCGCCGAGGAGGTCGACAAGATGGTGTGGGCGATACGCTGGGGCGCGGACACGGTGATGGATCTGTCCACGGGGCGCAATATCCACACGATCCGCGAGTGGATTCTGCGCAACTCACCGGTGCCGATCGGCACGGTGCCGATCTACCAGGCGCTCGAGAAAGTCGGCGGTGTGGCCGAGGAGCTCGGCTGGGCGGTGTTCCGCGACACGCTCGTTGAGCAGGCGGAGCAGGGGGTCGACTACTTCACCATCCATGCCGGCGTGCGCCTCGCCTACATTCCGCTCACGGTCGAGCGCGTCACGGGCATCGTCTCGCGCGGCGGCTCGATCATGGCGAAGTGGTGCCTGGCGCATCACCGCGAGAGCTTCCTCTACGAGCACTTCGAGGAGATCTGCGAGATCTGCCGCGCCTACGACGTGAGCTTCTCGCTCGGCGATGGCCTGCGCCCCGGCTCGATCGCCGACGCCAACGACGCCGCGCAGTTCGCCGAGCTCGAGACGCTCGGCGAGCTCACGCAGGTCGCCTGGCGGCACGACTGTCAGGTGATGATCGAGGGTCCGGGGCACGTGCCGATGCACAAGATCAAGGAGAACATGGACAAGCAGCTCGCCATCTGCGGCGAGGCGCCGTTCTATACGCTCGGTCCGCTGACCACCGACATCGCGCCGGGCTACGACCACATCACCTCCGCGATCGGCGCGGCGATGATCGGCTGGTTCGGCACGGCGATGCTGTGCTACGTAACGCCGAAGGAGCACCTCGGGCTGCCCGACCGCAACGACGTCAAGGCCGGGGTGATCACCTACAAGATCGCCGCGCACGCCGCCGATCTCGCCAAGGGCCATCCCGGCGCGCGCGCGCGCGACGACGCCCTGTCGCGCGCGCGCTTCGACTTCCGCTGGCAGGACCAGTTCAACCTGTCGCTGGATCCCGATACGGCGTGCGCCTTCCATGACGAGACCCTGCCGAAGGAGGGCCACAAGCTCGCGCACTTCTGCTCGATGTGCGGGCCGAAGTTCTGCTCGATGCGCATCTCGCACGAAGTGCGCGCGGAAGCGCGCGCCGCCGGGCTCGCCGAGATGGCCGAGAAGTTCCGCGCCGCCGGCGGCGAGCTGTACGTGCCGGTCGGTCGTGACGGCTGAAGGAGCCCCGCGGCGATGCGTGTGACGGTGGTCGGTGCCGGTGTCGCGGGTCTTGCCTGCGCGCTCGAGCTCACCGAGCGCGGCGCCGAGGTGGAGGTGCTCGAGCGGTGCACCGGACTCGAGGCGGCGGGCTGCTCGTGGTTCGCCGGCGGCATGCTCGCGCCGTGCTGTGAGCTCGAGAGCTCTCCGCCCCTGATCGCAGAGCTCGGGGCGGAGGCGACCGGCTGGTGGCGGGAGCGCTTCCCCGAAACCCGCTGCAACGGCACCCTGGTGCTCGCGCACGAGCGCGATGCCCCGGAGCTGCGGCAGTTCGGCCGCCGCACGCGCGGCTTCGAGGTGCTCGACGCAGCGGGCATCACCGCCCTCGAGCCGGATCTCGAGGGGCGCTTCCGCCGCGCGCTTTACTTCCCCGCGGAGGGGCATCTCGACCCGCGGGCCGCGCTGGCCGCGCTCCTCGAGCGGTTGCGCGCGCGCGGCGCGCGCGTGCGCTTCGGCGTCGAGGCGCAGGCTGCCCTGCAGGCCGGTCACGCGGTGCTCGACTGCAGCGGCCTTGCCGCGCGCGCGGCGCTCCCGGCACTGCGCGGCGTCAAGGGGGAGATGCTGCTGATCCGCCAGCCGGAGATCCGGCTCACCCGCCCGGTGCGGGTGCTGCATCCGCGCCTGCCGGTGTACGTGGTGCCGCGCGGGGCGGGCGTCTTCATGGTGGGAGCCAGCATGCTCGAGAGCGACGCTCCCGGACGCATCAGCGCCCGCTCGCTGCTCGAGCTGCTCTCGGCGGCCTACGCGCTGCACCCGGCGTTCGGCGAGGCGGAAATACTCGAGATCGGCACCGGCGTGCGCGCCGCCTTTCCGGACAATCTGCCGCGGCTCGTGCGCCGCGGCAGCGTGCTGTACGTCAACGGCCTGTACCGTCACGGCTATCTGCTCGCGCCGGCGCTGGCGCACCGCGCCGCGCTGGCGCTGCTCGAGGGCAGGCATTTTGCGGAGGTGATGCATGAGGATCCTCGTCAACGGCGTCTCGCATGAGACCGAGGCGCTGCAGCTCGCTGCAGCGCTCGGGGAGCTCGGTTACGGCGAGCGGGTGGTAGCGACCGCCGTCAACGGCGAGTTCGTCGGTGCCGAGGCCCGTGCTCGCACGACGCTCGCCGAGGGTGACCGGGTCGAAGTGCTCGCGCCGATGCAGGGCGGCTGAGGTGCTCGAGCTCTACGGGACGAAGCTCGGCTCGCGGCTGCTGCTCGGCACCGCGCGCTATCCGTCGCCGGCGGTGCTGCGCGATGCGGTGCGGGCGGCGCGCACCGAGGTCGTGACCGTGTCGCTGCGGCGCGAGGCGGGTGCCGAACGCGCCGGCCAGGGCTTCTGGGCGCTGATCCGCGAGCTCGGCGTGCACGTTCTGCCGAACACGGCCGGCTGTCACTCGGTCAAGGAGGCGGTAACCACCGCGCACATGGCGCGCGAGGTGTTTGCGACCCCGTGGGTGAAGCTCGAGGTGGTCGGCGAAGACGACACGCTGCAGCCCGACGTGTTCGGGCTCACGGAGGCCG
>JASHTN010000296.1 GCA_030040525.1 Gammaproteobacteria bacterium
GGCGGCGCCGGCGCGCCCGGGACGGCCGCTTGAGAAGGCGCCTGGCTCTGACGGCGGCGCTACTCGCGTGCTGCGCGGCACGCGCCGGCGCGCCCGTCGCTGCGGATCCGGCGGCCGCGGCACCTGCCGCCCCGGTATCGCAGGCCGGCGAGGGGCAGCCTGCGGCGCCGCTCGAGCAGCTCATGCAGCTGCTCGCCGCGCACCCCCACGCGCACCTCGCCTTCACCGAGGTGCAGACGCTCGCGATGCTCGATCGTCCGCTCGAGTCCTCCGGCGAGCTGCTGTACGACGCGCCGGACCGGATCGAGAAGCGCACGCTGAAACCCAAGCCCGAGGACATGACCCTGGAGCACGGAATGCTCATCGACCAGCGCGGCCGGCACAGGCGTACGCTCGAGATCGGCGCCTACCCGCAGCTCAGCTCCCTGATCGAGAGCCTGCGCGCCACGCTCAGCGGCGATCGCGCCGCGCTCGAGCGTGCGTTCGCGGTGCAGTTCTCCGGCGATCTCGCCGACTGGACGCTTAAGCTCACACCGCGCGATGCCGCGGCCGCCCGCATCGTCCGCGAGGTGCGCATCTCGGGCTCGCGCGCCGCCTTGAGCTCGGTGGAGATCCAGCAGGCCGACGGCGACCGCACGCTGCTCACGCTCGGCCCCGAACTCGCGCCATGAAGCGCGCCGAGGCCGTGGCGACCCTGCTCTGGGGGCTGCTCGCGCTCGCGGCGGCGGCACTGGTGGCGCGCGCCCACTACACCGCCGACCTGTCGGCTTTTCTGCCGCGCTCGCCGACCGCGGCGCAGCGGCTGCTCGTGCAGCAGTTGCGCGAGGGTCTCGCCGGGCGGCTCATCATGGTCGCGATCGGAGGCAGCGACCCGCGCACGCGCGCTGCCGTTGCGGCCGGAGTGACCGGGCGGCTGCGCGGCGATCCGGCATTCGTCGCGGTGAGCGACGGCGACGCTTCCGGATCCGAGGCCAGCGCGCAGCTGCTGTTCGAGCATCGCTACCTGCTGAGTGATTCGGTCACGCCGCAACGTTTCAGTGTCGCGGGACTGCACGCGGCCATCGGTGACACTCTCGACCTGCTCACCTCCCCGGAAGGACTGGTGTTCAAGTCCCGCTTCACGCGTGATCCGACCGGCGAGATGGCCGGCATCCTCGACTCGTTCGCCGCCCCCACCCCGCGCACGCTCGAGGGCGTGTGGGCCTCGCCCGACGGTCAGCGGGCGCTGCTGCTTGCGGAAACGCGCGCGGCGGGCTCGGACCTCGACGCTCAGGAAGCCGCCGCTGCCGCAGTCGCGCGCGGCTTCGCCGCCGCGGTGGCCGCGCTTCCCGGCGCCTCGGGGCGGGTCAGCCTGATGATGAGCGGCCCCGGGGTGTTCGCGGTGAGTGCGCGCAACACCATCCGCGAGCAGGTGGTCCGGCTGTCGCTCGTCGGCTCGTTGCTGATTGCAACGCTGCTCTATCTCGTGCTGCGCTCGGTGCGCGCGCTGCTGCTGACGTTCGTGCCGGTGGTTTCGGGGGCGCTCGCCGGGATCGCCGCGGTGACGCTCGGCTTCGACACCGTGCACGGCATTACGCTCGGGTTCGGAGTCACGCTGATCGGCGAGGCGGTCGACTACTCCATCTACTGGTTCATCCAGTCGCAGCCGGGCAATGGCGGCGACGACTGGCGGGAGGGAGTATGGCCGACGATCCGCTTGGGCATGCTGACCTCGGTCTTCGGGTTCGCCGCGCTCGTGCCGTCGGCGTTTCAGGGCGTCGCACAGCTCGGGCTCTTCTCGATCGCAGGACTGGTGACCGCCGCTCTGGTGACGCGCTTCGTGCTGCCCGCGTGGGTGCACCGCTCGCTCGCCATCCGCAATCTCACCCCGTTCGGCGCGGCGCTCGAGCGGCTGCTGGCGCGGCTGCGGCCGGCGCGGCTCGTGCTGGTGCTGGTGCCGGTGCTGGCCGGTCTCGCCTTGTATACCCACAGGCACGCGCTCCTCAGCCGCGAGCTGGCCGCCCTCAGCCCGATCACGCGCCGCGAGCAGGCGGCGGATGCCGCGCTGCGCGCCGACCTCGGGGCTCCCGATGCGCGCTATGTGGTCGTCGTGTCGGCGCGGGATCTGCAAGGCGCGCTCGCGGCGGCCGAGGCGGTCGCCGCGCGCCTCGAGCGCCTCGCCGAGGCCGGCGTGATCGGCGGCTTCCAGTCTCCCACCCGGTACCTGCCGAGTCTCGCCACGCAGCGTGCGCGGCAGGCGAGCTTACCTCCGCCCGCCGAGCTCGCCGCCCGGCTGGATGAGGCGGTCGAGGGAATGCCGGTGTCGGCGTCCCGGCTCGCCCCGTTCCTCCATGATGCGCAGGCCGCGCGCACTGCCGCCCCGCTCACGCGTGCGGACTTCGCCGGCACTGCGCTCGGGCCCGCACTCGATGCTCTGCTCGACGTCGATGCCGCGGGCGCCACCGCGTTCCTGCCGCTCACGCCCGCCGACGGCGGCGAGCTGTCGCGGTCTGCGATCGCGCGCCTCAGCACCACGGTGGCCGCTGCCGCGCCCGGTGCGGCACAGATTCTCGACCTGAAGACGCAGGCGGACCGGCTCTATGCCGGCTATCTGCGCCAGGCGGCGGGGCTGTCGCTCGCCGGATTCGCCGCGATCGTGCTGCTGCTGCTCGCTGCGCGGCTCTCGCTGGGGCGGGTGCTGCGCGTAGTCGCCCCGCTCGCGCTCGCGGTTCTCGCGGTCGCCGGGCTCCTGGTGGCGCTCGGCGAGCGGCTCGGCATTCTGCACATCGTCGGCATGCTGCTGATCGTCGCCGTGGGCTCCAACTACGCGCTGTTCTTCGACCGCATGACGCACCGCACGGGCGCGGCCGCGCCTTTGACCCTCGCCTCGCTCGTCGTGGCCAATCTCGCGACCGTCATCGGCTTCGGAGTGCTGGCCAGCTCGAGCGTGCCGGTGCTGGCTGCGCTCGGGCGCACGGTGGCACCCGGAGCGCTGCTCGCGCTGCTGTTCTCGGGGCTCATCTCGCAGCCGGCTCCGGCGGCCCCCGGCGCACCGTCGCCGTCGCGTTCGCCGACGCGGTCGCCGACATGATGCGCGCGATCCTCGAGCCCGCACGTCCGGGGGGCTGCGCCTCGCGGCGCATGCTCATGCTGCATGCGGCCTACGGCGCGCCGTCCGAGTTCGTGCGCGAGGGCTTTGCCGCGGCGGTGCGCGCGCGCGGGCTCGACCTCGACCTGGTGCTGCCGGAGCTCGAGCTGCACACAGTCATCGACCGGAGCGTCCTGG
>JASHTN010000297.1 GCA_030040525.1 Gammaproteobacteria bacterium
AGCGCGACACCCATCAGGAGGATGAGGAGCGCGATCCCCACCTGCTGTCCGAAGGCCTGGGTACGCTCGGAGAGCGGGCTGCCCTTCAGCCATTCGGCGAGCTGAAAGACGATCTGCCCGCCATCGAGGATCGGGATCGGCAGCAGGTTGAGGAACCCGAGCGAGAGCGAGATCAGCACCAGGAAGCTCAGGAACGCCGAGACACCCGCCGCGGCGGACTCGCCAGCGAATTCCGCGATCGACAGCGGGCCGCTGAGGTTCTTCAGCGACACCCGCCCGAGCACCATACGCCAGAACAGCCGCGCCTGCAGCACGCTCATGCTCCAGGCTTCGCTGCCGGCGCGCGCCAGCGCGTCCGCAGCCGACAGCCTGCTGTGCAACAGCATGTCCGGCGGCAACGGCCTGCCGGCCGGCCCGTTGACTTCGATGCGGCCGATGCGCTTGCCGCCGACGTCCGCGGCCGCGATCTGCACCTCGGCGTGACGCAGGACACCGCCGCGGCGGTAATCGACACGCGCGCGCTCGCCGGGGTGCGCACTGATCAGCGCGACGATGTCGCGGAAGTCCTGCACCGGCCGGCCGTCGACCGCGACCACCTCGTCGCCCTTGGCAAGCCCGGCGCGCGCCGCCGGACCGCCGGCCAGCACCTCGCCGAGCTGCGGCGGAATCGGCGGCGTCCAGAACTCGAAGCCGAGGCCGCGGAACAGCTCGCCGGGATCGGTGAGGCGGCGGCGCTGCTCGGGATCGGTGACGCTCAAGCGCGCGGTGTGCAGCTCGCCGTGCGCCGAGCGCAGCGCGAGGTTCGCCACCCCGCGGGAGCTCATCGCATCCAGCAGATCGAACACCACCTGCCGCTCGCTCGTCACCGCCGCGCCGTTGATGGCGCGGATCTCCTCGCCGCTGTGCACGCCGGCGGCGGCGGCCACCGAGCCTGCGGTCACGTCGCCGATCACCGGACGCACCTCGGTCACGCCGTTCACCCACAGCATGGCCCACATCAGCAGCACGGCGAACGCGATGTTGAAGGCGGGCCCGGCGAGCAGCACGGCGATGCGTTGCCAGGGTGGGCGGCGGGTGAAGGAGCGCGGCAGGTCGTGCGGCGCGACCGGCCCCTCGCGCTCGTCGAGGAGCTTCACGTAGCCGCCGAGCGGCAGCGACGAGATCCAGTACTCGTGGCCCTCACGCGCCACGTACTTCCACAGCGGCCGGCCGAAGCCCACCGAGAAGCGCAGCACCTTGAAGCCGAGGCGGCGCGCCACCCAGAAGTGGCCGAACTCGTGCACGGTGACCAGCAGGCCCACCGCGACGGCGAACCACAGCGCGTACCAGATCACATTCATGCGTGAGCGTTCCTCACCGAGCCACTTTTTGTCATGCTGACGATCCGCTCACGTGCCCGCCGCCTGCCTTCGGCATCGGCAGCCAGAACGTCCTCCAGCCCGCCGATGGCCCCCCCGGCAGCTTGCTCCATTACGGCTTCAATGACCGCAGCGATGCCGGGAAAGTTCAATTGCCGCTCGAGGAACGCCTGCACCGCGACCTCGTTGGCCGCGTTCAGCAGTGCCGGGTGCAGCCCGCCGGCGAGGGCCGCGGCCCGCGCGAGCGGCAGACAGCGGAACTTGTCGTAGTCGGGCGCCTGGAAGTCGAGGTGCCCGGCCTTGAGCAGGTCGAGGAACTCTACACCGGCCGAGATGCGCTCCGGCCAGGCGAGCGCGTGCGCGATCGGCGTGCGCATGTCGGGCGCGGAGAGCTGCGCGAGCGTCGAGCCGTCGGCGTACTCGACGAGGGAGTGCACGATGCTCTGTGGGTGCACCAGGATCTCGACCTGCGGCGGTGTCACCCCGAAGAGCAGGCAGGCCTCGATGAGCTCGAGGCCCTTGTTCATGAGGGTTGCGGAATCCACCGAGATCTTGCGGCCCATCACCCACACGGGGTGCGCGCAGGCCGTCTCGGGAGTGACCGCCTCGAGCGCCTCGCGTGGGGTGTCGCGGAACGGCCCGCCGGAAGCGGTGAGCAGCACACGCGTGAGACCGGGAGGCGCGATGCCGGTGCGCACGCCCGCCGGCAGGCACTGGAAGATGGCGTTGTGCTCGCTGTCGATCGGCAGCAGCGTCGCGCCCGACTCGCGCACCGCCGCCACCAGCAGCGGGCCGGCCATGACGAGCGACTCCTTGTTGGCGAGCAGCAGGCGCTTGCCGGCGCGCGCCGCCGCGAGCGTCGAGCGCAGCCCCGCCGCGCCGACGATCGCGGCCATGACGCAGTCGGTCTCGCGAAGGGTGGCGATCTCCTCGAGCGCGCCGGCGCCGGCGAGAACCCGGGTGTGCGGCGCCGTCCCGCCGAGCAGCGCGCGCAGCTCGCGCGCCGCGCTCTCATCGGCGAGCGCCGCGTAGGCCGGCCCCCAGGCGCGGATCTGCCCGGCCAGCTTCGCCGCGCTGTGATGCGCGGCGATCGCCACCAGCCGGAAGCGCTCCGGGTGGCGCCCGAGCACATCGAGAGTGCTCTCGCCGACCGAGCCCGTGGAGCCGAGAACCGCGACGCCGATCATGCCACCACCTTCAGCAGCGTCAGCCCGAGCAGCAGCACCGGCGCCGCTCCGGTGAGGCTGTCGATGCGATCCATGACACCGCCGTGCCCGGGAAGCATGCTACCGCTGTCCTTCATGCCGGCGAAGCGCTTGAGCAGGCTCTCGGTGAGATCGCCGACGATCGAGAAGCCGACCGCCGCGAGGCACAGCGGCAGGAACGGCAGCAGCGGCACGCGAAACCAAGCGGCCCCCGCCACCGCCACCAGCGCGCTCACCGCGAGCCCGCCGAGCGCCCCTTCCCAGGTCTTGCCCGGGGACACCTCGGGCGCGAGCCGGACGCGTCCGAAGCGCCGGCCGACGAAGAATGCCCCGATGTCCGCCACCCACACCAGCAGCAGCGCGAACAGCACCCACTGCGCACCGTGCGGCAGGCTCAGGCGCAGGTGCACCATGGCGAGCCACGAGGGCACCAGCGCCAGCACGCCGGCGGCGCCGGCCGACCACGCCGAGACGCGCCGTGGCGCGAACGCGATCCAGACGAGCGCGCCGAGCCACCAGACCACCGCCGCGGCGAGAATCAGGTCGCGCGCGTCGGGCGCCGCGGAAGCCGCCCACGCGAGCGCCAGCAGCAGCAGCACCAGCGCCACGTACGCAAGGCGCCGCCCGAGCGAG
>JASHTN010000298.1 GCA_030040525.1 Gammaproteobacteria bacterium
CGCCCGACATCGCGCACCACCGCCTTCGCCGCCATGGTGCCGTAGGTGATGATCTGCGAGACGCGCTCGCGGCCGTACTTGCCGGCGACGTACTCGATGACGCGGTCGCGGCCCTCCATGCAGAAATCGATGTCGAAATCGGGCAGCGAGACACGCTCGGGGTTGAGGAAGCGCTCGAACAGCAGCTCGTGCTTGAGCGGATCGAGATCGGTGATGCCGAGACTGTAGGCGACCAGTGAGCCGGCACCCGAGCCGCGCCCGGGACCTACCGGCACGCCGTGCTCGCGCGCCCAGCGGATGAAGTCCGCGACGATGAGGAAGTAGCCGGCGAAGCCCATCTGACAGATGACCTCGAGCTCGCGCCCGAGACGCGTGTCGTAGGCGGCGGCGGGTGCGGCGGCGGCACCCGCCGCGCGGCGCAGCTCGACGCCGCGCGCGGCCTCGGCACGCAGGAACTGCTCGGTGCTCACCCCGGCGGGCAGCGGATACTGCGGCAGGCGCACCTCGCCGAGGTTGAGCTGCAGGCTGCAGCGGCGCGCGATCTCCACCGAGTTCGCCAGCGCCTCGGGCACGTCGGCGAACAGCGCGGCCATCTCCGCGGGACTGCGCAGGTACTGCCGGCGGGAGTAGCGCCGCACCCGCGCCGGATCGGCGAGCAGCGCGCCGTCATGGATGCAGACCCGCGCCTCGTGGGATTCGAACTGCGCCGCGCGCAGGAAGCGCACGTCGTTGGTCGCCACCACCGGCACGGCGCGCCGCGCGGCGAGGCGCACGGCAGCGGCGATGTACGCCTCCTCGAAGGGGCGGCCGAGGCGCTGCAGCTCGAGGTAGAAGCGCTCGGGAAACAGCTCCTGCCAGCGCCTCAACGCGGCTTCCGCCTGCGGCTCGTGACCGTTGCTGAGCGCGCGGCCGACGTCGCCCTCGAGCGCGCCCGAGAGCGCGATCAGCCCGTCGACGCCGGCCGCGCTCAGCCACTCGCGCGACACCTGCGGCACCCCGCGTTCCTGGCCCTCGAGCCAGGCGCGGCTGATGAGCCGCGCCAGGTTGCGGTAGCCGGTGTCGTTCTGGCAAAGCAGCGTGAGGCGTGCCGGCTCGCGCCGCTCGCCCTCCTCGCGCACCAGCAGGTCGACTCCCACGATCGGCTTGACGCCGCCCTTGAGCGCCTCGCGATAGAACTTCACCATTGCGAACAGGTTGTGCTGGTCGGTCACCGCGACCGCCGGCATGCCGCAGGCTGCCACGGCGGCGATCAGCTCCGGCACGCGCACCACGCTGTCGGCCAGCGAGAACTCGGTGTGCAGCCGCAGGTGGACGAAAGCCGCTGACATCGACGCCGGCATGTCAGGAGCGCAGGCGCATCGGTGCGAAGGAGCGGCGGTGCAGCGGCGAGGGCGGCGCGGAGCGCAGCACCCTGAGGTGCGCGGGCGTGCCGTAGCCCTTGTGCGCCTTCAGCTCGAAGCCGGGGTAGCACTCATCCAGCGTTTCCATCAGCGCGTCGCGGTACGTCTTGGCGAGGATCGAGGCGGCGCTGATGGCCCTGACGCGCGCATCGCCCGCCACGATCGCCTCGAGCGTACAGCCGAAGCCGAGATCCGCGATGCATGGACAGCGGTCGCCGTCGACCTGCACGTGGGTCGGCGCCACCGGCAGCGCGAGCAGCGCGCGGCGCATCGCGAGCAGTGTCGCCTGCAGGATGTTGAGGCAGTCGATCTCGTCGCGATCCGCCCAGGCCACCGCCCAGGCGAGCGCGCGGCTGCGGATGAGCACCGCGAGGCGCGTGCGCTCCTGCGGCGGGAGCACCTTGGAGTCCCTGAGCCCGACGATACGCCGCCGCGGATCGAGGATCACGGCCGCGGCGACCACGGGTCCCGCAAGCGGCCCGCGTCCGGCCTCGTCGATGCCCGCAACCCGCACCCAGGCGGCACTCGGCCTCAGGCTGCTGCGCGGCGCCATCTGCCTTCAGGAAACCGCCGGCGCGGAGTGCGCGGGCGCCGCGGCGCGGCCCAGGCACCTCAGCACGGCATCTGCAGCTCGCCCCGCCCCGCCGCAGCGCAGGCTCTGGTGAATGCGGCGGAATTCGGCGCCGAGCTCGGCGAGGTGCGCCGCGTTCTCGAGCTCGCCGAGCAAGGCCGCGCCGAGGGCCTCGGCCGTCACCTGCCGCTGGAAGAGCTCCGGCACCAGGCTGCGCCCGGCGAGCAGGTTGGGTTGCGAGAAGTACGGCACCTTGACCAGTCTCCTGAGCAGCAGCGCGGTGAGGCCGCTCACCTTATACGCCACCACCATCGGCCGGCTCGAGAGCAGTGTCTCCAGGGTCGCGGTTCCGGAGGCGACGATCGCCGCATCCGCCGCCGCCAGCACCCGCTGCGCCTGGCCCTCGACGCAGCGAATCGCAGGCGCACCCGGCACTTGCGCCAGCTGTCTCGCGAAGCACTCACGTGTCGCGGCGGACGCCATGGGAGCGATGAACTCGAACCCCGGCCGGCGCGCCGCGATCCAGCCGGCGGCTGCCGCGAACGGCGCGCCGAGCCGCGCCACCTCGCCGACACGGCTCCCGGGGAGGAGCGCAATCAGGGTCGCGCCGCCCGCCACCTCGAGCGCGGCGCGCGCGCCGGCGCGATCGACGCTGAGCGGAATCTCGTCCGCGAGCGGATGCCCGACGAACACCGCCGGCACCGCGTGGCGCGCGTAGAACTCGGTCTCGAAGGGCAGCAGGCACAGCACCAGATCGCAGTCACGGCCGATGGTGCGCGCGCGCCCCTGGCGCCAGGCCCAGACCTGCGGGCTCACGTACTGCACGCAGCGCACACCCGCGTGCTTCAGCCGCCCGGCGAGCGGCAGGTTGAACTCCGGGGAGTCGATGCCGATGAAGACGTCGGGGCGCTCGTGCGCAAAGCGCCGCGCGAGCGCGGCACGGAGCTTCAGCAGCCGCGGCAGATGGCCGAGCACTTCCGCGAGTCCCATCACGGAGAGCTCCGCGGCCCCGGCCCAGGCTTCGCAGCCGGCCGCGACCATCTTCGGCCCCGCGACTCCGAAGCACTCGAGGTCGGCGACGCGCGCGCGCAGCGCACCGATCAACGCCGCCCCGAGGGTATCTCCGGAGGCCTCCCCCGCCACCAGCCCGATGCGCAGCGGCTGCTCGGGAGCGCCGGGCAGGCCCGCCACGCTCATCTGACCAGGCTCATGGGACCAGGCTCATCGGACCAGGCTGCGGGCGGAAGCCTGGATGAACTCGACGAACGCGCGGATCTCGGGGTGCCCGGCGGCAACCGGCGTGAGCCGCGCCAGCGCCTCGGAGAGCTTGAGCTCCGAGCGGTAGAGGATGCGGTAGGCGTCGCGGAGGCGCTGGATCTGCTCCTCGCCGAAGCCGCGGCGCCTCAGGCCCTCGGCGTTCACCCCGTGCGGCACCGCCGGGTTGCCGGCGACCATGACGTAGGGCGGCACGTCGCGACTCACGATGGAGCCGCCGCCGAGAAACGCGTGGGCGCCGATCCTGGCGAACTGGTGCACCGCCGTGAGCCCGCCGAGGATCGCCCAGTCGCCGATCTCGACGTGGCCGGCGAGCGAGGCGCAGTTGGCAAACACGGTGTTGTCGCCGATCTGGCAGTCGTGGGCGACGTGCGAGAACGCCATGAACAGGTTGTCGTCACCGATGCGCGTGACGCCCTTGTCGTGAATCGTGCCACGGTTGACGGTGCAGCTCTCGCGGAACACGTTGCGGTCGCCGATCTCGAGACGCGTGGGCTCGCCACGGTACTTCTTGTCCTGCGGCGCATCGCCCAGCGAGGCGAACTGAAACACACGGTTGTCGGCGCCCATGCGGGTCGGCCCGTTGATCACCGCGTGGGGCCCTACGACGCTGCGCGGCCCGATCTCGACCTCGGCGCCGATGACCGAGAACGGTCCGACGCTCACATCGGCGGCGAGCCGCGCCTGCGGCGACACCACCGCGCGCGGGTCGATCACTTACCCGTCTCCGGCGCGGCCATGATGTCCGCGTGCGCCACCTCCTGGCCGTCCACCGTCGCCGCGGTGGCGAACTTCCAGATGCCCTTGAGCACACGCTGCACCTGCGCGGTCAGGATCAGCTGATCGCCGGGCACCACCGGCCGGCGGAAGCGGGCCTTGTCGACGCCGACCAGATAGAAGCGTGTGCTCTCGCCCGGCTTCACGTCGGCGGTGAGGAAGCAGAGGATGCCGGCCGTCTGCGCCAGCGCCTCGATGATCATCACGCCCGGCATGACCGGACGGTGCGGGAAATGCCCGGGGAAGTACGGCTCGTCGTAGCTGACGTTCTTCAGCGCACGGATGCTGTGGCCCAGCCGGTACTCGAGCACACGGTCGACCAGCAGGAACGGGTAGCGGTGCGGCAGCCGCTCGAAGATCGACAGGATGTCGAGTTGCCCCCCGGAGTCATTCATCGTCGTCGCCTTCCTTGTCGGGCCGCTGCGGCGGCGTGCGCTTCAGGCCGGCGGCGCTCTCCACCCGGCGCAGCCGCGTCTCGTACGCGCCCAGGCGCTTGAAGCGTGCCACCATGCGCCGCCAGGTGTGCACCTCCTCGCACGGCAGCGTGCTCGAGTATACGCCCGCACCGGCGATCGAGTGGCTCACCGCCGAGTAACCGCTGATGACGATATCGTCGCCAATGGTCAGGTGGCCGGCGATGCCCACGTGGCCGCCGATCATGCAGCGCTTGCCGATGACGGTGCTGCCGGAGATGCCCGTGCAGGCGGCGATGGCGGTGTGCGCACCGATGCGGACGTTGTGGCCGATCTGGATGAGGTTGTCGAGCTTCACCCCGTCCTCGATCACGGTGTCCTCGATCGCGCCGCGGTCGATGCTCGTGTTGCAGCCGATCTCGACGTCCGCGCCGATGCGCACCGTGCCGAGCTGCGGCACCTTGAGCCAGGTGCCGTGCTCCGGTGCGTAGCCGAAGCCGTCTGCGCCGAGCACCGCACCCGGGTGCAGCACGCTGCGCGCGCCGACCTGCACGCCGCGGCAGAGCGTCACCCGCGCCTCCAGCCGCACGTCCTCTGCGAGTGTCACGCCCTCCCCGAGCACGCAATGCGGACCCACCACGCAGCGCGCCCCAATGACGGCGCGCTCGCCGACGGCGGCGAAGGCGCCGACGTGCGCGCTCGGGGCGAGCCGGGCACTCGCAGCCAGCAGCGCGGTCGCGTGCACCCCGGGAGCGGCCGGCGGATCCGGATGCAGGATCGCGGCGATGCGCGCGTAGGTGGCGTAGGGGTTCGCAGCGAGCAGCGCATACGTCGGACAGTCGGCGGCAGCAGCCGCATCGAGCACCACCGCCGCGGCGCGTGTGTGCGCCAGCTGCGGCCGGTAGCGCGGGTTGGCGAGGAAGGCGAGCGCGTGCGCGTCCGCGCTGGCGAGAGTCGCGACGCGCTCGACGCGCGCGTGCGGGTCGCCGCGCAGCTCACAGCCGAAGCGCACCGCGAGCTCCCCGAGAGATACCGACATGGCGGCTACGGCGCGCGCGGCGCGGCCTCCGTCGGCCTCACTGGCTCTTCGGCTTGGCGGGCGCGGCGCTGCCGGCGGCGCCGTGCGTCGTAGCACGCGCCTGCAGAGCGGCAAGGATCGCCGGGGTGATGTCGTCGGCCTGCGTCTGGTAGATCACCGCCTCGCCGCTCAGGACCACGTCGTAGTTCTGCGCCTTGGCGTAGTTGCGCACCTCCTCGATGAGCACGCGCTGCAGGCGCGACATCTCCTCGTTGCGGCGCGCGGTGAGGTCGTCCTGGAATTCGCCGCGGGCGCGCTCGAAGTCACGCTCGCCGTCGCGCAGCTCCTTCTCCGCGCGCACCCGCTGGTCATCGCTCATGGTCGCGCCGTTCTTCTGCAGCGTGTCGTTCTTGGCCTTGAGGGCCTGCTGCTGCGCCTGCAGCGAGCGCTCGCGCGGTGCGAACTCCGTGCGCAGCGCCTCGAGCATGCTCTTGCCCTGCGGGGACTCGGTGAACAGGCGCTGCGGATCGACGACACCGATTTTCGGCGGGTCGGCCCACGCCGGCAGCGTCGCGAGGAGGCCGCACGCCGCGATGAGCCACACGACCGGATGACTGCTGATCGAACACTTCACGGAATCCCACCTCTCGCTCTTTGACTGTAACCGCCCGCGCGCGGCCGCCCGCGCGTCCCCCCGCCCCAAAGCTGCAAACGCCTAGTATGGCTCAGAAGCCGCCGCCGCTGCCCGCCCTTTTAGGCAACCGCTGCCGTGTCTTCAGAAGGCCTGGCCGACCGAGAACTGGAACACCTCGGTCTCATCTCCCCAGGTGGTTATGCCGTCGCCGTGCTGGACGTTGAGCGGCAGTGCGAGGCTGAAGCGGAACAAACCGATCGGCGCCAGCCAGGTCACCGAGACGCCGACCGAACGCTTGATGTCGCTGAAGCTCGACAGCCGGTAGCTCACCGGGGTGACGTTGTCGGGGCCGAAGAACTGCAGCTTGTCGCCCGTGTAGTACACGCCGCCCATGTCGAGGAACGCGCTGACGCGGGCGGTCTGCGCCCACTTGGCCGGCATCGGGAAGATCAGCTCGTTCTGGCTGGTGATGCGCATGTTGCCGCCATACGGGTTGCCGAACTGGTCGCGCGGCCCGAGGAAGCTCTCGCGGAAGCCGCGCACGTTGTCGGGTCCGCCGCCGAAGAAATCGCGGTAGGGCGGGATCGCGGTCGTGTTGCCGAGCGGGGCGCCGTAGTCGACGCCTTCGAGGAACGAGAGCGTCCAGCCGTGGAACAGCGGCACGTACTTGATGAACTCGTAGTTGCCGATCCAGTACTTGACGTCGCTCGCGGGGGTGGTGATCGAGAGGCTGATGTTCTGGCGCATGCCCTGGTCGGCGAACAGCGAGCGGTTGCGCGTATCCCAGTCCCAGCCGGTGACCAACTCCGAGGTGGTGAAGTCCGAGCCGTAGAAGACGTACTCGTTGTTGGTCGTGTCGTCGTGCGCCAGGCGGCTGTAGGGATGGCCGTTGTCCTGCACCCACTCCACCGCCTGCTCCGCGCTGGTCAGCGAGTTGGTGAGCAGGTGCGAGCTGTCGAACGCGGCGCCGAAGCGCAGGTACATGGTCTCGGTGATCGGGTAGGCCCAGGTCGGACCGAGGCTCAAAGTCTGCGAGGAGAAGTTCGACGACGACGAGACGAACTGCGTCGAGTCGCGGTAGCTGACCGAGAGCGTGCGCTGCAGGTTGTCGATGTTGGTGTAGGGGTTGGTCCACTGCACCGTGTACACCTTGCTGAACGCGCCGCCGTTGAGCGACACGCCGATGCGCTCGCCGCTGCCGAGGAAGTCGGAGTCGGCGAAGCTGCCGTTGAGCGTGAACTTGTAGGTCTCGGAATAGCCGATGCCGCCGGAAAGCTGCGAGGCCGGCCCTTCCTCGAGCTTGTAGTTGACGTCCACGAGGTCGGGCGTGCCGGGCACCGGCGTGGTCTCGTAGTCGACGCTCTTCACGTAGGGCAGGCGCTGGATGCGCTGCTTGCCGCG
>JASHTN010000299.1 GCA_030040525.1 Gammaproteobacteria bacterium
GGCGAGCGGTGCCGGCACCGCACGCCCGGCGGCAGCGCTCGCGGCGCCGACGACCGCCGCCAGATCCGCCACCATGTCCCGCGGGGCGGAGGTGAGGTAGGCCTTCACCGGGAACAGGTACGGGAAGCGCGCCGGGTTCAGCAGTGCCACCTGCGCACCGCGCCGCGCGGCCTTGCGCACGCGGTGCGCGAGCATCGGCACCTCGCGGCGCAGGTTCGAGCCGATGACGAGCAGCGCATCGAGCGCATCGACGTCAGCGATGCGCATCCCGAGCCAGGGAAACGCCGGGTCGGCGTCGGAATCGCGAAAGTCGCGCTGCCGCAGCCGATGATCGATGTTGTGGGTGCCGAGCCCGCGCGCGAGGCGCGCCGCGAGGTACAGCTCTTCGACCGTGCTCGAGGGGCTCGCCAGCACTCCGAGCGCGCCGGCGCGCGCCCTCAGCCCCGCGGCCACTTCGGTCAGCGCGCTCTCCCAGCCGGTCGCCAGCCACTCGCCGGCGCGCCGCACCAGCGGCTGCTCCAGCCGGTCGTGACTGTAGACGCCTTCGTAGCTGAAGCGGTCGCGGTCGGCGATCCACACCTCGTTGATCGCCGGGTTGGCGCGCGGCAGGACCCGCATCAGTCGCCCGCGCAGCACGTGGCCGAACACGTTGGTGCCGACCGGATCGTGCGGCGAGATCAGCGGCGTCGCCGTCATCTCCCAGGCACGGGCGCTGAAGCGGTACGGCTTGGACACCAGCGCGCCCACCGGGCACAGGTCGATGACGTTGCCGGAGAGCTCGTGGTTCACCGTGCTCTCTATATAGGTGCGCACCTTCATGTGCTCGCCGCGCCCGATCATGCCGAGCTCCTGGATGCCGGCGATCTCCTCGGTGAAGCGGATGCAGCGCGTGCAGTGAATGCAACGCGTCATGTCGGTGGCGATCAGGGGTCCCAGGTTCTCGTCCGGCACCACGCGCTTGCGCTCGCCGTAGCGCGAGGCATCGCGGCCGAAACCCACCGCCAGGTCCTGCAGCTCGCACTCCCCGCCCTGGTCGCAGATCGGGCAATCGAGCGGGTGATTGATCAGCAGGAACTCCATGCTGGCGCGCTGCGCGGCAATGGCGCGCGGCGACTTCGTGAACACCTTCATGCCCTCGACCACCGGCGTTGCACAGGCCGGCAACGGCTTGGGAGCCTTCTCGACTTCCACCAGGCACATGCGGCAGTTGGCGGCGATCGACAGCTTGTCGTGGTAGCAGAAGCGTGGCACGTACACGTCGTGGGCATCGGTGGCGCGGATGATCATCTCGCCCTTGCGGACCTTGATCGGTACGCCGTCGATCTCGATGTTGACCAGGTCGTCTGCCATGTCGGGGGATGCGCGCTACGCCGCCTGCGCGCCGGGTGCCTCGCCGGCGAGGCTCCGGCCGCCGTGGTCGATCATGTATTCAAACTCGTGACGGTAGTGCTTGAGGAAGCTCTGCACCGGCCAGGCCGAGGCATCACCGAACGCGCAGATGGTGTGCCCCTCGATGTGGTTGGCGACGTCGAGCAGCAGCCCCAGCTCCTCGCGCCGCGCCGCGCCCGCGAGCATGCGCTTGAGCAGGCGGTTCATCCAGCCGGTGCCCTCGCGGCACGGCGTGCACTGTCCACAGGATTCGGCCATATAGAAGCGCGAGATGCGCTCGAGCACCCGCACCATGCAGGTGCTCTCGTCCATGACGATGGCAGCGCCGGTGCCGAGCGCCGAGCCGGCGGCCTTCACCGAGTCGTAGTCCATATTGGTGCGCAGCATCACCTCGCCCGGCACCACCGGCACGGAGACGCCGCCCGGAATCACGGCCTTGAGCTTGGCGCCGCCGCGTACCCCGCCGCAGAGCTCGAGGAGCTCGGCGAACGGGATGCCGAGCGGCAGCTCGAGATTCTGCGGCTTGGTGACGTGGCCGGACACCGAGAAGATCAGCGTGCCGCCGGAGTTCGGCGGTCCGAGGGCGGCGAACCACGCCGGCCCCTTGCGCAGGATCGTCGGTACGGAGGCGAAGCTCAGCGTGTTGTTGACGGTGGTGGGTGCGCCGTACAGGCCGAAATTCGCCGGGAACGGCGGTTTGAAGCGCGGCTTGCCGGGCTTGCCCTCGAGCGACTCGAGGAGCCCGGTCTCCTCGCCGCAGATGTAGGCGCCGGCGCCGATGAAGGTGTAGAGATCGAAATCGATGCCGGAGCCACGGATGTTCCGGCCGAGGAGCCCCGCGGCGTAGGCTTCGGCGAGCGCCGCTTCGAAGCGCGGCGCGGGCTCGCCGAGGAACTCGCCGCGGATGTAGTTGTAGGCGACCGTCGAGTTGGTTGCGTAGCCGGCGATCGCCAGTCCCTCGATGAGGGCGTGCGGGTTGTAGCGCAGGATGTCGCGATCGTGACAGGTACCCGGCTCGCTCTCATCCGAGTTGCACACCAGGTACTTCTGCATCGGCGCATTGCGCGGCATGAAGCTCCACTTGGTGCCGGTGGGAAAGCCCGCGCCGCCGCGGCCGCGCAGGCCCGAGGCCTTCACCTGGTCGATGATCGTGCCGCGCTCGGGCTTCTCGGCGAGCAGCCGCTCCCACACCTGGTAGCCGCCGATGCTGCGGTAGGTGCCGAGCGTCCAGGAGCGCTCGAGCTTCAGCGGCTCGAACGCCGTGAGACTCATCTTCTCCGCCCACTTCCCGGCCGCGCCGCTCATTTCAGCTCGTCCAGGGTCTTGTCGAGCGCCGCGGGCGTGAGGTGCTCGTGGAACACGTGATCGACCATCATCATCGGCGCGCCGGTGCAGGCGGCCAGGCACTCCTCCTCGCGCTTGAGGAAGATGCGGCCGTCGGCGGTGCTCTCGTTGAGGCGGATGCCGAGCTTCTTCTCGGCATGGGCGACCAGCGCGTCGGCGCCGTTCAGCATGCAGGAAATGTTGATGCAGATGCTGAC
>JASHTN010000300.1 GCA_030040525.1 Gammaproteobacteria bacterium
CACGCGGTGAGCGTGGCCCAGTTGGCCCACGGCGACAGCCGCAGCGCCGCCGCGGGCACCGGCAGCGACCAGAGCAGGCCGAACACCGAGAGCACGATCGGCGGCACGCACAGCCAGTGCAGGAGCTCGTTGGTGGGGTTCTGGTGGCCGGCGCCGTACTCGGCGAGCCAGTCGCTCACGCTGCGCATACGCAGCACCCTAGCGCGGGGCGCGCCGGCCTCACAAGCCCTTCAGGCAAGCCGCCTGAGGACGGAGCGGCGCCTCCTCAGGCGGCGGCCATCAGGCCGCGGAGCTTGCCGAGCGCTGCGGCCTCGATCTGGCGGATGCGCTCGGCGGACACGCCGTACTGGTCTGCCAGCTCGTGCAGCGTCGCCTTGCTGTCGGACATCCAGCGCCGCTCGACGATGTCGCGGCTGCGCGCATCGAGGGCGTCGAGTGCGCCGCGCAGGCTGCTCGAGGAGTGCGCCGCGCTTTCCGCCGCCTCGACGTGCTGCGCGGGGTCCGCATCCGGCGCCGGCAGGTAGGCCGCGGGGGTGTAGCTCTCCTCCTCGTCGGTCTCGGGAGCGGGATCGAACGACAGGTCGCGCGCCGCGAGACGCCTCTCCATTTCGCTGACTTCGCCGACCGAGACGCCGAGGTCGCGCGCCACGGCCGCGGTTTCCTCGGGCGACAGCCACGTGAGGTTCTTCTTCAGTCGCCGCAGGTTGAAGAACAGCTTGCGCTGCGCCTTGGTGGTGGCGACCTTCACCAGCCGCCAGTTGCGCAGCACATACTCATGGATCTCGGCGCGGATCCAGTGAACCGCGAACGACACCAGGCGCACGTTGAGCGCGGGGTCGAAGCGCTTGACCGCCTTCATCAGCCCGACGTTGCCTTCCTGGATGAGGTCACCGACCGGCAGGCCGTAACCGCTGTAGCCGCGCGCGATGTGCACCACGAAGCGCAGGTGCGCCAGCACCAGCTGCCGGGCGGCCGCCAGATCGTTCTGCGAGCGGAAGCGCTCCGCGAGACGCCGCTCCTCCTCACGGCTCAAAACCGGAATGCGGCTGACGCGCTCGAGGTAGGCATCGAGGCTGCCGAGCGGGCCGGCCAGTGCCTGGTCCCCCAGGCGGGCAACCAGTGCGGTACCTGCAGTCATGAACTCTCCCGTAGCGTGCTTGGACATTCTAGCAGTCGACTCCTTAGAGTGCTAAAGCCCGGGAAAGTTCCATCCGCCCCGACGCCAACGGGCCAGGACAAACAAGAGCTTAGACGCCTCGTGGGCACGCCGGAATCCCTCTTCGGAGGGGCTCCATCGGGCGCGTCGGAGCCAAGCCCCGGTGCTGGCCGGACTTACCCGCGCCGGCGTAGAGTCCCGCCCGGGCTCACGGCGGCCCACGAACCGCTCACGGCCCACCAGTCCAAAGAGTAGCCGGGGAGTTCTCCATGCCCACTCTGCTGTCGCTGTGGCTGCCCATCGTTCTGGCAGCCGTGATCGTCTTCGTCGCGAGCTCGATCATTCATATGACCCCGCTCTGGCACAAGAGCGATTTTCCGAAGATGGCGCGCGAGGACGAGGCGCTGAATGCGCTGCGGCCGCTCGCGATTCCGCCGGGAGACTATTTCATTCCGCGGGCGTCCGGGATGCGCGAGATGCGCACCCCTGAGTTCAAGGACAAGATGGCGCGAGGTCCGGTGGCGCTGCTGACCGTCATGCCCAACGGCCCGATCACGATGCGCCGGAGCCTGCTGCAATGGTTCGTCTTCCTCGTGGTCGTCAGCGTCTTCGTGGCGCTGGTCACCGGCGACACCTTGCCGATCAATACGCCGTACCCGCGGGTGTTCGAGGTCGCAGGCACGGTTGCATTCATGGGGTATGCGCTCGCGCTCTGCGAGCTGTCGATCTGGTATCGGCGCGCCTGGAGCCTGACGCTCAAATCGCTCCTCGACGGTGTCATCTACGCCGCGCTCACCGCCGGGACTTTCGGCTGGCTCTGGCCGCGCTAGCCGCTGCGGGCCGCGTGCCCGCGCCGGCAGCGCGCCGTCGACTGCGTCACGCGCCGCGCGTGTTATGCCCGCGACGATCGTCGCCGCGCAGGGTAGTGCGAATTCGCTCGCGTGCGGGCGACAAAAACTTAAGAGTCCGTCACGTCCGCCTGACATAAGCGATGGTCTGATACACTCTGATTGTAAAACCGGATGCCGACGGGGCGCTCGCTACCAATGAATCGGGGTCATTCTCTACGCCTGCCGGCTTTGAGCGGTTTGCTCCTCGCGACTGCTTTCTCTGCCAGCGTCCATGCCGCCGATCCCGGCGGGGTGCTGCTGCAGGTGCGGCTGCCTTACGCCGGACCCGCGCGTCTCGAGGCGCCGGCGCTGCACTCGAGCGCCGCCCTGGTGATGGATGCCACGAACTCGAGCGTGCTGTATGCGCGCCGCTCGGATGTTCCCATGCCGATCGCTTCGATCACCAAGCTGATGACGGCGCTCGTGGTCATGGAGGCCGGCCAGCCGCTGGATGAGACGCTCAGCATCGCGCCCGAGGACCGCTGGCCCGGCAGGGGCGGCGTCTCGCGGCTGCTGTCCGGCACGCAGCTGACGCGCGGCGCGCTGATGCACCTGGCGCTGATGGCCTCCGAAAACCGCGCCGCGCACGCCCTCGCCCGCAACTACCCGGGCGGCGTCGAGGCATGCGTCGCGGCGATGAACGCCAAGGCGCGCGAGCTCGGCATGACGGGCGCGCACTTCGTCGAGCCGACCGGGCTCTCGGACGAGAACGTCGCGAGCGCCGAGGATCTCGCCAAGCTGGTGATAGCGGCGGCCACGATCCCGGCGATCCGGGAGTACTCGACCGACAGCTACTACGACGTGCGGGTCGGCCGCCGCGTGCTGCGCTTCCGCAGCACCGACTCCCTCACCTCCAAGGCCGACTGGGACATCGTCGTGCAGAAGACCGGCTACATTTCCGAGGCCGGCCGTTGCCTGGTGATGCAGGCGGTGTTCGATGACCGCGCGTTCGTCATCGTGCTGCTCAATTCCTACGGTAAGCGCACGCGCGTTGCCGATGCCCGGCGCGTGCGCCGCTGGGTGGAGTCGCGGGAGCAGACCGCGCGCGCCACACCCGCTCCCGCCACGACCTGAGCGCTCTCAGCCGCGCGGCTCGATGCTGCGTAGATGCCGCGTGGCGGACAGCCACGCACCGAGCCAGCCGAGCACGACACCCGCGCCGAGCAGCACGCCGACCTCCGGCGGCGACGGCCCGCTGAGCACGTAGCGGCTGCCGTAGAGGCGCGCCAGTTTCGCGACCGGCTCGCCGAGCAGCGCGATTGCGCCCGCGATGATGCCCCAGGCGAGCAGCGCGCCACCGAGCCCATAGAGCACGCCGGTGTAGAGGAAGGGCCGGCGCACGAAGGAGTTGGAGCCTCCGACCAGCTTGGTCACCTCGATCTCCGCGCGGCGGCCGGCGATCTCGAGCCGGATGGTGTTGCCGACGACTGCGAGCACGCCCACGCCCAGCAGCACCGCCGCAATCAGCAGCAGCTGGCGCAGCACCTCGAGGATGGCGTTGAAGCGCATCACCCACTGCGAGTCGACCTGCACCAGGTCCACCTCCGGCCAGGCGCTGAAGTAACGGCGCAGCGCCTCGAGCGCCGCGCTCGAGGTGTACTCGGGGCGCGGGCGCACGTGCAGCATGCTGGGCAGCGGATTCTGCTTGAGGGCCGCGAGCGCAGCGCCGAAGCCGGAGTAGGTGCGGAAATCCTCCAGCCCCTGTTCCGCCGAGATCAGCCGTACCTGCGCGACGTCCGCGCGCTGCCCGGCCGCCGCGGCGAGCTGCTGCGCCTTGGCGAGCGGCACGTCGGTCTTCAGGTACACCGACAGCTCGATCGCGTTGACGAAATTCCCGGTGGCGGTCTGCGCGTTGCTCACGAGCAGGCGCAGCGCGGCCGGCAGCGCCAACGCGAGCGCGATCACCAGCAGCGTGAGGAGGGTGGCGAGCGGATTGCGCGCCAGGCGCCCGAGCGAGCCGAACAGCGCCTGCAGGTGCCGCGAGCCGGAGACCGCGAGGCTCATCGCGTCGCCACCACGCTCGGCAGCGTGTCGACGGCGCCGCCGATGAGCTGCCCGCCTTCGAGCGCCAGCACGCGCTGGCCGAACTCGCGTACCAGGTGCAGGTCGTGGGTCGCCACCACGACCGTGACGCCGACGTCCTGAAAGCGACGGAACAGCCGCATGACCTCGCGCGACAGGTCCGGATCGAGGTTGCCGGTCGGCTCGTCGGCGATCAGCAGCGGCGGCTTGCTCACTACTGCGCGCGCGATGCCGACGCGCTGCTGCTCGCCGACCGACAGCTCGAGCGGCAGCAGCCGCTCCTTGCCGAGCAGCCCTACCTGGTCGAGCGCCGCGCGCACCCGCTTGTCGATCTCGCGCAGCGGGGTCGCTGCGACCGCCAGCGGCAGCGCGACGTTGTCGAACACCGGGCGGTCGGGCAGGAGCTTGTGGTCCTGGAAGACGACGCCGATGTGGCGGCGAAAGGCCGCAATGTGCCGCGGCTTCAGCGCCTGCGTGTTGCGGCCGTTCACCAGCACGTTGCCGCGCGTCGGGCGCTCGAGCAGCGCGATCAGCTTCAGCACCGTGCTCTTGCCGGCGCCCGAACGGCCGGTGAGAAACACCATCTCGCCGTTGTGCACGTTGAAGCTGACGTTGTTGAGCGCCTCGCGGCCGTTGGCGTAGCGCTTGCTGACGCGATCGAAAATGATCATGCCGCCGGCACTCTCGGGCGGGCCCCGGCGGGGCCTTCGACCAGCGCCTGCGCGAACGCCGCGGCGTCGAACTCGCCGAAATCCTCAAGGCTCTCGCCGACGCCGAGGAAGCGGATCGGGAGCCTGAGAGTCTGCGCAATGGCGATGACGATGCCCCCCCTGGCGGTGCCATCGAGCTTGGTGAGCACCAGCCCCGTGACGCCGACCGCCTCGTGGAACTGCCGCGCCTGCGCGAGCGCGTTCTGTCCCTGGTTG
Organism: Gammaproteobacteria bacterium; assembly: GCA_030040525.1. Classification (GTDB taxonomy): domain Bacteria; phylum Pseudomonadota; class Gammaproteobacteria; order Steroidobacterales; family Steroidobacteraceae; genus 13-2-20CM-66-19. The sequence continues at coordinate 4,995 of JASHTN010000300.1, forward strand.
GCATCGAGCACCAGCAGCACCTCGTGAGGCGCCGAGCTGTCGCTGCGCCGGATCACGCGGCGCACCTTCTTCAGCTCCTCCATGAGATGCGACTGGCTGTGCAGCCGGCCGGCAGTGTCCGCCAGCACCACATCGCAGCCGCGCGCGCGCGCCGCCTGCAACGCGTCGAACACCACCGCGGCCGGGTCTGCCCCGGGGAGCTGCGCGGCGAACTGCGCGCCGGAGCGCTCCGCCCACACCTTGAGCTGCTCGATGGCGGCAGCGCGGAAGGTATCGCCCGCGGCGAGCAGCACGCTGTCGCCGGCTGCGGCGCAGCGCCGCGCGAGCTTGCCGATGGTGGTGGTCTTGCCCGAGCCGTTCACGCCCACGACCAGGATCACGAACGGCTTTCTGGCGTGATCGATGACCAGCGGCTGGGCGCAGGGGGCGAGGATCTCGACGATCGCGGCCTCGAGAGCCGCAATCAGCGCCCCGCCGTCGCCGAGCTCGTGCCGCGAGATGCGCTGCCTGAGCTCCCCGAGGATGCGCCCGGTGGCCTCGACGCCGACATCGGCGGTGATGAGGCGTGACTCGAGCTCCTCGAGCATCGCGGCGTCGATCTGCCTTGCCGTGAAGAAGTCGGCGAGGTCGCGAGTGAGCCAGGAATGACCGCGCTGCAGCCGCTCGCGCAGCCGCGCGAGGAACCCCGGCCGGTCACCGGCCGCGTCGGCTGCATCCCGGGGCGCGCGTCTGAACATGGCGGCCCACATTGTAGCGGGCCGCGCCGCCGCGCCGTGCAACGGCCTTGGCTGGCGGTGACTCTCCCCGCAGCTTCCGCAGGCGGCAGGCTGGAGTAGGCTCTGCGGCGGGCAAAGCCGCGCGGTGCGGCCCGTTTGGGGAGCGTAAGTCGGTGGCGCTGAGACGCAACACGAGCGGCAACTCGCCCCGGCGCGCGCCGGCGCCGCGCAAGCCTGCGCGCGCAGCGCGCGGCGCGGAGGCGCGCGTGCTGCGCATCATCGGCGGCAGCTGGCGCGGCAGGAAGCTGCGCTTCCCGCGCGC
>JASHTN010000301.1 GCA_030040525.1 Gammaproteobacteria bacterium
TGTCGATTCCCGACGCCGTGCCGCGTGCCGAGCCGCGCAGTGCCCACGGCAATCCTCCCTTTTACGATGCGCTCGGGCGGCGTTACTACGTGCTCGCCTCCGCCGCAGGCTACGTCGAGCGCGGCGTGGCGTCCTGGTACGGGCCGAGCTTCCACGGCGGCAACACCTCGAGCGGCGAGCCCTACAACATGTACGCCATGACCGCCGCTCACAAAACCCTGCCGCTGCCGAGCTACGCACGCGTCACCAACCTGAAGAACGGCAGGAGCATCGTGGTGCGCATCAACGACCGCGGCCCGTTCGTCGCCAACCGCATCATCGACCTGTCGTACACCGCGGCGGCCAAGCTCGACATGCTGCGTGAGGGCACGACGCTGGTGGAGGTGCGGGCGTTGACGCCGGGCGAGCCCGAGCCGCCGACGCGCCTCGCGGAGCTGCCCGCGCCCGCGCTCTACGTGCAGGCGGGCGCGTTCGCCGATCCGGATAACGCCCGGCGGCTCGTCGACAGGCTGCAGGCCGCAGGCCTGACGAGCGCCTTCGTGCTCTCGCCGCTCATCGGCGGATCGCACCTGTTCCGCGTGCGCCTGGGTCCGGTGGGCAGCGTCGCCGAGTTCGATCAGCTCGCCGCGCAGCTCGCCGCGCTCGGCATTCCCGACGCGCGGCTTGCGAGCGACTGAAGCGGCGCGACTTAGGGGTTAAACTCTTCGGCTTTGCCGCCCCGACGCAAGGAGGACACGCATCGTGAATCGCTCCGGCATCAGGAACCCGCTCGTCACGAGCCTCGCGCTCGCGCTGCTCGTGGCGGCGGCAGGGGCATGCGCGCCGGCCGCGGCGCTCGCCGCAGCGCCCATCCCGGCGCCGCCGGCGATCAATGCGCGCTCCTGGATCCTCGTCGATCACTTCAGCGGGCGGGTGCTCGCCGCCAACCACGCCGACGCTCGCGAGGAGCCGGCGAGCCTCACCAAGCTCATGACCGCCTACGTCGTGTTCAAGGCGCTCAGCGAAGGACGGCTCAGGCTCAGCGACGAGGTCACCGTCAGCGCGCACGCCTGGCGCACCGGCGGCTCGCGCAGCTTCATTCAGGTGGGCTCACAGGTCCCGGTGGACATTCTTCTCAAGGGCATGATCGTGCAGTCGGGGAACGATGCGACCGTGGCGCTCGCCGAGAAGGTCGGCGGCACCGAGGAGGCGTTTGCGCAGATGATGAACGAGTACGCGCAGCGCCTCGGCATGAAGTCGAGCCACTTCGTCAACAGCGACGGGCTGCCCGCTCCGGGCCACTACACCAGCGCGCGTGACATGGCGACGCTGGCGAGCGCCCTGCTCCGCGAGTTCCCGCAGTACTACGCGCTGTTCGGCCTGCGCGAGTTCCAGTGGAACAACATCCGCCAGGGCAACCGCAACACACTCCTCGGCAAGGACCCCTCGGTCGACGGACTGAAGACCGGACACACCGACGAGGCCGGCTACTGCCTGGTGGCCTCGGCGCTGCGCAACGGCATGCGTCTGATCTCGGTCGTCATGGGCTCGCCGAACGAGAAGGGGCGCGCCGATGCGAGCGCGGCGCTACTCAGTTACGGCTACACCTTCTTCGAGACCCTCCGCCTCGAGGCGGCGCGTGCCACCGTGCTCAAGCCGCGCGTCTACCGCTCGGCGAGTGAGTTTGCCGCCGTCGGCGTGCCTTACGACCTCTACGCGACCGTGGCGCGCGGCCAGGCCACCTCGCTCTCGACCCAGGCGCGCCTCAGCCACGAGCCGCTCACGGCGCCGCTCGCCGCCGGGCAGGCGCTCGGTGAGCTCACCGTAGCCGACGGCACCGGAGCGGTGATCGCGCGCGCCCCGCTGGTGACGCTCGCGGCGGTCCCGGCAGGCAGCCTCTGGACGCGCGCCGTCGACAGCATCGCGCTGTGGCTCAAATGAGCAGCGCGCCGCGCCCGAACGCCGCGACACTGCACCCGAACACCGTCCCGAGCCGGAGCACCGCCGATGGCTGACCCTCTGCCGCTGTGTTACCTGAACGGCGCGTACCTGCCGCTCACCGAGGCGCGCATCTCGCCGCTCGATCGCGGCTTTCTCTACGCGGACGGCGTCTACGAGCTGATGCCGGTCTACGGCGGACGCCCGTTCCGCTTCGGCGCGCACGCCGCGCGGCTGACACGCTCGCTGGCCGGCCTGTCCATGGAGGATCCGCACAGCCGCGAGGAGTGGCGCGGCATTCTCGGCACCCTGGTCGAGCGCAACGGCGGTGGCGACCAGTACGTCTACTGGCAGGTGACGCGCGGCGCGCAGCACGGCCGCACGCACGCGCCACTGCCGGTGATTGCCCGCACGGTGTTCGCGTTCTGCGCGCCGTTCCCGACCCCCGCCCCCGAGACACTCATCGCAGGGGTGGCATGCGTGACGGCCGCCGACACGCGCTGGGCGCGCTGCGACATCAAGTCGGTGGCGTTGCTCGCGAACGTGCTGCTCCGGCAGCAGTCGATCGAAGCCGGAGCCGCCGAGACCATCCTGCTGCGCGACGGCGAGCTCACCGAGGCCTCCGCCTCCGCGGTGCACGTCGTCATCGGCGGGGAGGTGCTGATGCCGCCCCAGTCGCACCAGATCCTGCCCGGCACGACCCGCGGCGTGGTGGAGGAACTGGCGGAGCGCGCCGCCCTCCCCTGGCGTCCGGC
>JASHTN010000302.1 GCA_030040525.1 Gammaproteobacteria bacterium
CCCGGGCTTTTTGCTGCCGCTGCCGAGAGAGGCTCCCGCCAATCGCTTGGCGCTGGCGCGCTGGCTGGTTGATCCGCGGAACCCGCTTACGGCTCGGGTAGCGGTGAATCGGTATTGGCAGAACTTCTTCGGTATCGGCATTGTGAAGACGGCGGAGGACTTTGGCTCCCAGGGTGAGCGGCCCTCGCATCCCGAGCTGCTCGACTGGCTGGCGACGGAGTTCATCCGCACGGGCTGGGACATCAAGGCCATGCAGCGGCTGATCGTGCTGTCGGCGACCTATCGGCAGTCCTCGAAGATGACGGCGCAATTGAAGGAATTAGACGCGGAGAACCGCCTGCTGGCGCGCGGACCGCGGGTGCGGCTCGCGGCCGAGCAGGTGCGTGACAACGCTCTGGCGGTGAGCGGGTTGCTCACCGAGAAAGTGGGCGGCCCGAGTGTGTATCCCTACCAGCCTGAGGGCCTGTGGAGCGATGGCAATGAAGATATAAAATACAAGACATCTGCTGGCTCGGATCTCTATCGACGCAGCCTCTACACCATTTGGCGCCGCAGCATGCTGGCACCTTCCATGGCAGTGCTCGATGCGCCCGATCGGGAGATCTGTACGGCGCGACGCCTGCTGACGAACACGCCCTTGCAGGCGCTGGTGCTGCTGGATGATCCCACCTATGTGGAAGCGAGCCGCAGCCTTGCGGCGCGAGCCATGGGCGAAGCCGGTCAGAGCTCGAACAAGCGGCTCGACTTTCTCTTTAGCTGGGCGATCGAGCGCAAGCCCGATGCGATGGAGCGCAAAGTGCTGTTACAGGAAGAGCAACGGGTGCTCGGGTATTTTCAGCACAATCCCGAAGCAGCTCAGAAGCTGCTGCATGTCGGCGCGAGTCCTCCCGATGCGAAGCTCGATCCAGCGCAGCTCGCGGCCTGGACTATGGTCAGCCGCACCGTGTTGAACATGGATGAAACGATCACCAAGCAGTGAGGGTACTCACGTGGACCTTAAACAGTCGATTCGCCTGCACCTGACGCGCCGTCGTTTGTTCGGCCTCGCATCGCAGGGAATTGGCGTGGCGGCACTCGCCTCATTGCTCGGTCCGACGCGCTTGCTGGCCACGGCACTCCCGGCCGATGCGACCAAGACGGGTGGGTTGCCCGGATTGCCGCACTTCGCCCCCAAGGCCAAGCGAGTGATCTGTCTATTTCAGTATGGCGGGCCCTCGCAATTTGAGACATTCGACTACAAGCCCAAACTGAAAGGACTCCATGGGACCCAGCTGCCGGCTTCTGTGCGGCAAGGCCCTCCCTTGGCCGGCGCGGTGGATCCCAAATCGTCCGAGGACTATAAGGTCACTGCACCGTTCGTCAAATTTCAACAAGCCGGACAGTCGGGAGCCTGGATCAGTGAGTTGATGCCCCATACGGCCAAGATCGTCGATGACATCGCCATCATCCGCTCGCTGCACACCGAGGCTGTCGCCCACGAGCCGGCCAATACCTACTTTCAGACGGGCTTTCTGGTTCCCGGCCGACCCAGCATGGGAGCCTGGGTCACCTATGGGCTCGGTTCTGAGAATGAGAACCTGCCGGCATTTATCGAGATGGTATCCAAAGCCTACTCGGATGCGGCTAATAACCTGACCGCTCGGTACTGGACCGCAGCGTTCATGCCCTCCAAGTACCAGGGGGTACTGTTTCGCGCGGCCGCCGACCCGGTGGCGTATCTGTCCAACCCTCCTGGGGTCAGCGCACCTATCCAGCGCGGCATTCTCGATGATTTGAGCAAACTCAACCGTGGATCCTATGAGGCATACGGTGATCCGGAGATCGAGACCCGCATCGCCCAATACGAGATGGCGTTTCGGATGCAAGCCTCGGTACCGGAGTTGACGGATGTTTCGAAGGAGCCGGACTCGGTCTTCGAGCTCTATGGTCCAGAGGCACGCAAGCCCGGAACCTATGCGGCGCAGTGCCTGATGGCGCGCAGACTTGTCGAGCGAGGCGTGCGCTTCATCCAGCTCCACCACAAAGGCTGGGATCACCACGGTGATTTGCCCGTCGGCATCAAGCTGGAGTGCCAGGGGGTCGATCAGCCCTCAGCCGCCCTCGTTCAAGACCTCAAGCAGCGTGGCTTGCTAGAGGATACGCTGGTGATCTGGATCGGAGAGTTCGGGCGTACCGTTTACTCCCAAGGCGCCCTTACGGCCGACAACTATGGACGCGATCACCATGGGCAATGCTTCACGGCGTGGATGGCCGGGGGTGGCATCAAGCCTGGCATTACCTATGGCGAAACCGATGACTTCTCCTTCAACGTCGCCAAGGACCCGGTAAGCGTGCACGACCTCCAGGCAACGATTCTGCACTGTCTCGGGATCGAGCACACCCGACTGACCTACAAGTTCCAGGGCCGTTACTTCCGCCTCACCGACACCTCGGGCGAAGTCGTCAAGGGCGTACTGATCTAGGCAGCACCCGCACCCAAGCCTGGCGCTCGGCAGAAGTAGCGACAAGTCACCCCGTCCGGGTCTGCTTTCGCTTTGCGCGGGACACGCTGCATTTTCAATTGAAGCCTAACCGGCTGACGACGACCATGACCACAAGCGCCACTGCAGCGAGGCCGACCAGCGCCCGCCAGAATATGGGCACGGGGATCGGGGCAGGCGTTCCCGGCGGCAAGCGCTTGACACCGCTGAGCATCGCCAGGATCAGATTGTCGCCCTTGTAGAGCCAGTAATACAGGATCGCCACGAGGTGCAAAGCAATCAGCACCAACAGCAGGTCCATGAGTATCTTGCTATGCCAGGCCGCGATTACTCGGCCGGTCTCGAAACTGACCAGATCGGAGAGCGGTCCTGATTCAATGCCGTCAACGTCGACGGCGAACAGCCCCAGTGCGCTCTGAGCCAGCAACAACAGCAGCATCGCTAGGATATTCCAGCCCCCGAGCGGGGTATGGCCGGCCCTCTGGCCGCCGAGCCGGGTCAGCAATGTCTTGGAATACCTCCACACCGCCCGCGGGCCGCACAGAAAATGCGCGAACCGCGCGGTGCGGCTGCCTGCAAAGCCCCAGTAGACTCTGAACAGGACCAGAACGAGGATCGTGTAGCCCGACCACCTGTGCCAGGTCAGTGCTCCGTAGGTACCGGTCACCCACGAGAACGCCACCAGCAGCACCACGGCCCAGTGACCCAGCCGCACGGGCAGATCCCAGATGGGCACGACAACGCGGTCATCCTGCGATTCGGTCGATTGTGGCACCGGATCCGACCGTACTCTTACAAGCCGTCCTCAACTCTCCCGCGGAAGGTATCGTGGCAGTTTTTGCAGCTCTCTCCCAGG
>JASHTN010000303.1 GCA_030040525.1 Gammaproteobacteria bacterium
TGATCTGGTTGTAGAGAATGGCAGTGATGCCGAAGACCACGCCGCCCTGAATCTGGGCAACTAGCGTATCCGGGTTGACGACACGGCCGCAGTCTGCCGCAACGACGACGCGCGTCACCCGCACATCGCCCTCATCGCTCACCGCCACATCAGCGATGCACGCGAGGTAGCTGCCGAAGCACGACAGGAGTGCGATGCCCCGCCCGGTGCGCGACCCAAACGGCGACGCAGGCGCGCGCGCTCCCCAGTTGGCCCTTTGCGCGGCCAGGTTGAGTGCGCCCAGAGCGCGAGGATTCGTCTGCAGCAGTCCGCGCCGGAAATCCACCGGGTCAGCGCGGGTCTGGTGCGCAATCATGTCGAGGAAGCACTCGATGGAGCAGACGCTGCTGTTGGGGCCAACCCCGCGCCAGAAGGCAACGTCAAGAGGCAGCTCGTGGCGAACATATTCGACGAGGATGTCTCCGACGTCATAGGCGAGCTTGACTGCGCCGTCGACGGCGTCGACATCGATTCCGCCCTTGAAGGCCGGTGGCAGCCAGCGTGCCATGATCGAGGGGCCTGTGACGCGGTGGTGCCAGGCCGTGACTCTGCCGTTCTCAACGCGCGCTTTCAGTCGATCGTTGTATAGCGGCCGATAGCGCTGTTGGGAAATGTCTTCCTCGCGCGTCCAGACGACCTTGACGGGTCCGTCCACGTGCTGCGCGATGCGCGCCGCCTTGGCGACGCCGTCGACCTCGAGTCTTCGACCGAATCCGCCGCCGATAATGTGGTTATTGATGATGACCCTGGAAGGGTCGATGCCGAGTACCTGGGCAGCTATGTTTTGAGCCTTGCCAGGGACCTGCGTCCCAACCCATACCTCGCAGGTCCCGTCATGCACATGCACGGTGCAGTTCATCGGCTCCATGGTGGCGTGCGCGAGGAGGGGAAACTCGAACGAGGCCTCGAAGAGTGATCCGCCTTTGAGCTTCTCCACTGCTTGTCCCTGCTTCTCGGCTACGATTCCGGCGCCCGAGGCGGCGGCTTCAAGCTCCTGCCATAGCTGCGCCTGGTTGAGCGAGGCGTGGGGACTAGACGACCACTCGATGTCCAGTGCGCGCATGCCCTGCAGGGCCGCCCACATATGGTCCCCGACTACGGCGACGAGGTCATCGAGCACGACGACCTGTCGGACGCCGGGCACTGCCAGGGCCGCCTTCTGCTCGACCTTCGCCACCTTTCCGCCGAGCACGGGTGAAGCCTTGAGGGTCGCGATCTTCATGCCCGGTCGGATGACGTCGATCCCGTAGACCGTCTTGCCGATCACCTTGTCGGGCGTGTCGATGCGTCGGGCGGGCGTCCCGATCAGGCGGAATCGGCTCGGATCTTTGAGCTTGACGTCTGCCGGTGGCTTGAGGGATGCAGCCAGCGAGGCGACTTCTCCGTACCGCAGGGTGCGGCCGGAGGCCGTGTGGGTGATCACCCCGTGATCCGTGGACAGAGTGGACGGGTCGACACCCCAACGTGTGGCCGCTGCCTGGAGCAGCATCGCCCGTACGGTCGCGCCCGCGCGCCGCAGCGGCAGGAACCAGGCGAGCGTCGTGGTGGACCCGCCCGTGGCCTGGATCACCAATACCGGATTGCCGTAATTCGCCTGATCGGGCGGCGCATGAGCCGCGACAACCTGATCGAGACCCACATCGAGCTCCTCGGCGATGCACATGGCTTGCGAGGTATAGACACCTTGCCCCATTTCGACGGCCGGCATCGTCAGAGTCACTCGACCGTTCGCGGCCACATGGATGAAGGCGTTCATGCGGCTGCCGCTCGGGATCGGCTCGTCAGCGCGAGCCGCGCCAAAGCTGATTCCGACAAGAAGACCGCCCGCAACGGCGATCCCGCCGCTGAGCACCTCGCGGCGCGTCAGAAGCGAACCCATAGAGCTCTCGCTACGATCGGGCAGCACGCTTGATCGCCTCGCGTATGCGAACGTAGGTGCCGCAGCGACAGATGTTTCCTGCCATCGCCGCGTCGATGTCCGCATCATCGGGTGCGGCATTCCTGGCAAGCAGCGCCGCGGCTGACATGACTTGACCAGGTTGACAGTACCCGCACTGGATGACCTCGAGATCGAGCCACGCCTTCTGGATCCTGGCGCCGGCAGCCGTCTGTCCTACCCCCTCGATCGTCGTGATGCTGCGGTTGCCGATCGCCCCGACGGGGAGCTGACAGGAGCGGATTGCGACCCCATCGAGATGAACGGTGCAGGCGCCGCACTGAGCAATTCCGCAGCCAAACTTCGTGCCCGTCATCCCAAGAACGTCGCGCAGCACCCACAAGAGAGGCATCTCGTCGGGGACATCGGCGCTGTATTGGCTCCCATTGATGGTCAGGTTCTTCATGGACGGGGCCCGCCTGCGACGCGCTTGGGGAGTCCGACGCCTAGCCTAGCCGAAGGACGCGTGCAATACAGCTGAAGTTAGCTGCGGATTTGCTGCAGTGCTCCCACCCAGTTCTCGACATGGTAGGCAGACGCCAGCCTGGCGTTTTTCACCGTGAATACATCGATCGACATGGACTTGAGACGCTTACCCGTCGGCTTCGCGGCACTTGAGCAGGCGCTGCAGGTCGCGCCAGGAATTGTGCGTCGGTCAGCGGCGCAGGGCGGTCGCGTGCATTTCTGCGAGGCGCCAGATCGTTTATGCGTCGTGCAACAATGAGCGCCAATTGGGCGGAACGCGTCCCTTTGGACCGGGGGCGGGCTGGGTTGCGGGACGCGAGCGTGGCGGCGGCAGCTCAACGCCTTCAACAACGGTTCGTTTTTCGTAATCGTAGAACCAGTCCTCGCCCGGCTCGAAGCTCGCAATGACCGGATGCCCGGTCGAGTGAAAATGGCCGGTAGCGTGCTGGCTCGGCGAGCTGTCGCAGCAGCCGATATGCCCGCATTCGGCGCATCGCCGCAGGTGAAGCCACCATCCGCCAGTCGCCAGGCACTCGACGCAGCCATCCCCGCTCGGCTTCGCCGCCGGATTGATTCCAGGAACGCGGTGGCGGGTATTCTTCATGGCGCGCTGGTGCCGTGGCCGCTAACGCATTTTCAGAATGATGACCCGATCACTGGATGGATCGGTCGTCTTGCGTAGTTTGGCGACTTGCGTGGCCGTGACGACCGCGGCCCCATTGCCCCAAGCATTGCGGATGAAGGTGAGGACGCCGGCAATGTCCTCGTCCGACAACTGCTGCCGGAATTGCGGCATTCGGTAGGCATCAGGCGTACCCCTGGCGAGGAGTGGGACCGAGCCGTTCAGCGTCAGGTTGATGAGCGAAGACGGATCGTGATCAAGCACGACCGGGTTGCCAACGAGGGCCGGCATATACGGCGTGAAGCCTTTGGCATCGAACCCATGACAGCTCGCGCAGGCGCCGGCGTAGACGCCACCGCCGGGCTGTGCCGTAGGACTCTTGCGCAGTGCCGCCGTCGTCGCATTGTTGTAGGCGACCGCCTGTTGCACAGACGTGGCAGGCAACGATTTCAAATAGGTTGCGATGCCGTCGGCATCGCTGTCGGACAAGTATGACGTGGAGTTGTTGACCGCCTCGGCCATCGATCCAAACGCGGTGCCGATGCGGTTATGGCCCTGCCTGAGAAACTCGACGATGTCCTCTTTCGACCAGGTACCGAGACCGGTCCGCACCTCGCCCCGCAGGCTCGGAGCATACCAGGCGTCGAGCTCCGCCCCGCCGAGATAGCTCGGGCTGCTGTCGTCGAGCGACTTTTCCTCCATGCCGATGCCGCGCGGGGTATGACAGGCGCCGCAATGGCCGGGGCCCTGAACCAGATAAGCGCCGCGATTCCACCTGGCGTCATGGCCGGGCTTCGCGACATAGCTGGCACTCGGAGCGTAAAGGTAATTCCAGATCGCGAGCGGCCAGCGGAAGCTGAGAAGTTTTGGAATCCCACTCGGCAAATTAGCCTGACGGACGGGCGGCACCTGCTTCATGAAGAAGCGGTAGAGCGCCGCCACGTCCGCCGTGGAGAGTTTGGAGTAGGACGGATAAGGCATTGCCGGATAGAGGTGGCGACCGTCCTTGGCAATGCCCTGCCGCACGGCGCGCGCAAAGTCGGCAAGAGTGTATGAACCGATGCCCGTCTGGGAATCGGGCGTGATGTTGGTCGAGTAAATCGCACCCAGCGGCGTGCCCATTTTGAGGCCGCCGGCGAACGCCTTGCCGCCGGGGATCGAATGGCAGGATACGCAGTCGGCGGCCCGAGCCAGGTATTCGGCATCACTGAGTGGAGGACTGGCCGGGTCGGCGGCGCGTAATGTCCCGCTTGTGCACAGCAAAATCAGCGCACAGATGAGCAACCTTGAAACGATCGCCACGCCTTTCAACCCCTGGGCAAGTGCCGCTCCACGCTTTTTTTGTCCGCTAGTGAGCTATGTCGATCTACTGAGATCGGTATCCACGATCGGCAGCGTGCGAATGCGCTTACCGGTGGCGGCGAAGATCGCGTTGGCCACCGCGGCGGCGACCGGCGGGACGGCAGGCTCGCCCGCACCGCCCCAGATGTCTCCACCGCTCGGCACCAGATGGACGTCGATCCTCGGCGCATCCGCCAGGCGCACCATGCGGTAGGTGTCGAAATTGCCCTCTACTGCCGCGCCGTCCTTGATCGTGATCTTTCCGTACAGTGCGGCCGACAAACCAAAGATCACCGAGCCCTCAGCCTGCTCGACGACGGTCTGCGGATTGACCATGTGACGGGTATCGAGCGCGACAGTGACCCGATTGACCTTGAGATGTCCATCCGGCTTCACCGTAACCTCCGCGACCTGCGCGCAGAGAGTGTCCGTAAAGCTGCATATCGCGATGCCGCGCCCGGTGCCTACCGGCAGGGGCTTCCCCCAGTCGCCTTTCTCGGCGGCGGTATCGAGCACCTTGAGCCAGTCGGGCTTGCCTTTGAGGAGCCGGCGCCGCATTTGATACGGATCGATACCGCTCGCGGAGGCGATCTCGTCCAGGAAGCCCTCGAGGGCAAACACATGCTGGTTACCGCCGGGCGCGCGATAGAACCACACCGGCAAGTGAGTATTCTTGAGAAGCACTTCCACGCGCGTGTTGGGGACCTCGTAGCCGTTGCTCTCCAGAGTGTCGACAGCGGGCGGCTCGGCCCGATCGGCTGGAAACGGAATGCCGACCGATTTGAAGATCGAGGAGGTTACGACACGCATCGACCATGCGGTCGGCATGCCGTCAGCCCCCACCGCAGCCTTGAAGCCGACCACCGCATGCGGGCGGAACCTGTCCTGGCGGGTGTCTTCTTCGCGCGTCCAGATCAGCTTCACCGGACGCTTGATCACCTTCGCGATCGCGATGGCTTGCGCGATGTCGTCATTGGCATCGCGACGTCCAAAGCCTCCCCCGAGGAACGCGTTGTGGATATGCACTTGCTCGGGCTTCAAGCCGGAGAAGCGTGCGGCCGCATGCAGCGCCAGCTCCGCGTCCTGCGTTCCCACCCAAACATCGAGCCGCTCGGGCTGCAGATTCACCGTCGCATTCATCGGCTCCATGGGGGAGTGCGACAGATAAGGCGTCTCATAGATCGCCTCGAACGTCCTGACCGCGCCCGAGAACGCTTGATCGACGTTGCCGTCATTGCGCGCGGTCACCATGGGTTCGGTCAACGCGCCACGGAATTGCGCTGAAAGCTGGCCGCTATCGACACCCCCTGCGGCACCGACATCCCATTCGGGCTGCAGACGGGACAACGCCCGTTTGGCGCGCCAGAAGGTGCCGGTCGCGACCACGGCCACCGCATTCTCGAGCTTGACCACGCCGACAATGCCCGGCGTGCCGAAAAGCACGGACTCATCGACGCTCTTGAGCTTGCCCCCGCGCACGGGACAAGCGTTGATGGAGGCGAAAACCATGTCCGGGACCTGTGCATCCATGCCGAACTTGGCCGATCCGTCGGTCTTATGCACCAGGTCGACGCGCGGTATCGACCGGGGAATGAATGTGAACTGAGCCGGTGTTTTGATCGCGGGCTCCGCGGCGAGCTTAACCTTCGCGGCATCCGCGGCGAGTTGGCCATAGCGGAGCTTGCGGCCCGAAGGCCGATGGGTCACGACACTCTGCGCCGCCACGCACTCCGCCGCCGCAACGTGCCAGCGCGTCGCGGCGGCGGCAATGAGGCGCTCACGGGCGCTGGCACCCACCTGCTGCATCTTCTTTTGCGATTGACGCACGGACATACTGCCGTGCGAGAACATGTCACCGTAGACTCTGTTCTCCCGGACACTGCGGTTTGCCGAGGCATACTCGATCCGCACCTTCGACCAGTCGCATTGCAGCTCTTCCGTAATGATCATCGGCAGTGCCGTCATGCTGCCTTGTCCCATCTCCGTGCGCTGATACCGGATCAAAATCGAGTCGTCCGGATCGATGGCGATCCAGGCGTCGATTTCATGCGGCGCATGGTCGTTGTCGTTCCAGGGTTGTTTCGAGATCGTCGCGGCGCGCGCCTCGTCCGGAACAGCGGCGATGCCCACAAGCAAGCCCCCTGCCGCGGACACGGCTGTTAGAATGAAGTGACGACGGCTGAAGGTTGAAGCAATAAGGGTTCCCTGCATGGCGACCCCCTCAGGCCTGCATCATGTCCGCAGCGCGATGAATGGCACGGCGCAGAGCTTCATACGTACCGCAGCGGCAGATATTGGTGACACTAGCGTCGATGTCGGCGTCGGTCGGCTTGGCAAAGGTCTTCAAGAATGCAGCCACGGCCATGATCTGCCCGGACTGGCAGTAGCCGCACTGGGGAACGCTCTCTTCGATCCACGCGCGTTGGACCGGATGGCTGTTGTCCGGGGAGAGACCTTCGATGGTGACCACCTTGGCGCCATCGAGAGCACCGATCGGCACCGAGCAGGATCGCATGGCGGCGCCGTTGATATGCACCGTGCAAGCGCCGCACTGTGCGATGCCGCAGCCGAATTTTGTGCCCGTCAGACCGATAACGTCGCGCAATACCCAGAGCAGCGGGGTATCGGGCTCTATGTCGATTTGCCGCGGTACTCCGTTGACGTCAATCGTGATCACAATGGTTCTCCTCCCTTTGAGAGGCAGACCCGCGCGCTCGGCGGGATTGTACTGCGAGCTGGCCGCGAACAGTCACCCGAACATTTCGTGCTCGGCGGCTGGGAAATCGGCCGCGAGGCAGGCAAGATTAAAGACTGCGTGCTCCTGCCAGGAACGCGATGATCCGATGCGCCCGCCGAGAAAAGCCGATACCA
>JASHTN010000304.1 GCA_030040525.1 Gammaproteobacteria bacterium
TGGAAGAAGAAGTCCTCGGTGATGTGGTAGGCGGCGGTCACGCCGTAGACCGGATTGACGCCGAAATCCTCGATGGAGAGGGCGCCGTAGTCCACGCCGAGCTCGATGTTCGAGCTGTGTATGCCGGGCACCTTGACCTGCCGGCGCTCGACCTGCGGCTCGATCACGCGCGGCGGCGCCCCTTCGGTCGTCTGCTCGCCGGCGGGAGCGGGGTTCTGCGCGGTGGCCGGCGGGTTGCCGGAGGTCTGGCGCGCCTGGCGCTGCTGGTACCAGTTGCGCACCGAGGCGCAGCCGCCGAGCGCGCCGAGCACGGCGATCAGAAGAAGAACGCGAATCCGGCTTTCCATTCGTCTGCTTCCTCGTTCTGGTTGCGCGTCGTGAAGATGTAGTGGGCCTTGTACTCGGCGCGCAGGAAAAAGCGCCGCGTGAGGTAGAAGCGGATGCCGCCGCCGACGTAGGCGGTCGGCTCGGTGCGATCGGTGGGCTGCACCAGGGTCGCCTTCGGCTCGGTGTGCACCGTGCCGATGCCGAGCATCAGGAACGGCGCCCAGCGCGACTCGGGCAGGATCACGTGCGTCAGGCCGAGATCGGCGGTCTCGCCGTTGGAATAGCGGCCGAGGAACTGGCCGACGGCGCCCTCGACGGCCATCTGCGAGTTGAACGACACCGAGTAATAGGCGGAGATCAGGTTCGCGCCGCCGTAGGCGCCGGCGAACATGCCGAGCTCGTAGCGGTGCGCGCTGAAGCCGGCGCGGTCGCCGAGGTCGAACTTGAAGGGCGAGCCGTCGGCGAGCACCAGCTGCTGCATGTCGTGCTGCGAGGCCCAGCCTTCGACGCCGTGCTCGGTGCGCACCTTGAACCAGTCGGTGCGGCGGAACAGCACGTCGACGCTCGCATCGCGCGGCACCACGTGAAACACGGGGTAGCCGCGCCCCGGGCCGGTGTGCAGCTCCAGATACGGCTGCGTGACGAACAGCTGCAGGTACTCGCGCGCGCCGGCCGCGAGCGGTGCCAGCAGCAGGGTCAGCACCACGGCGGCGGCGGCGCCGGCGCGGGACGCGCGGCGGCCCGGTGGAGCGGAGCGCTCAGTTGACCGGAACGGCTGGATCGAACGGGTTGTTGAAGTACTGTGCGCCAATATCCAGCCATTCCGACAGCAGACGAAGCTCGTCCGGCGTCATCCAGCCCGCATGCTGGCCGTTGGGCCCGAACGTCGCGAAGAACTGCGCGGACTGGGCGCCGTTGGCGCTGCCCGCGTTCATGAAGGGACCGACCGACGGCCCGGGCTGACCCATGATAACTGTGTTGTGCGGGAACAGCAGCTGCACGTAGGAAGTGAACTCCTGCGCTACGGTGCTCGAGGCGGTGCTGGTCAGATCGAGATTGCCCGCCGGCACTTGCGTGGTGCCGGAGGGCGTCGAGTTGTGGCAGCCGGCCTGCGAGCAGGTCTCGTTCACCTGCACCCCGTTGACCGTGACCGGGCGCGCCGCATCCCACAACGGCTGGATATGCTCCGGGTAGTTGATGATGGCGAGGCAGTTGGACGCCCAGGTGGTCTCGCACAGCGCACTGGTCGGGTTCTGGATCGGCTGCGTCGGGCTGATGTAGCTGTAGTCGATCGGGGTGCCGAGGTTGGCGGCCGGCACCTGCGCCGGGTCGTCCCACACGTCGGTGTAGATCACATCCATGGTCGGCTGCATCTGCAGGCATGGCGGCGTATCGGTGGCGCAGCTCACCGCGGCGCGCGCCTCGGCCATGGTCTCGTCCGCCGCGGTCGGCACGAAGCCGCCGGAGCCGGCCGCGAGCGTGTGCGGGAACGGCACGCCGGCCGCGGCCGCGCCCGTCCAGGCGGAGGCAAACAGCCCGTCGCGGCCGTGCGATTTCCCGTTGGTGGCGCCCTGCGGCAGGTGACAGCCGTTGCACGAGACCACCTCGCCCGGGATCAGCTGCAGCCACACGCCCTGCGGCGGCCGGCTGCCGAGGCGGCGTGCGTTGACATCGAGGATGCTGACGCGGAAGGCGACATCCGCCGGCACCTCGATTTTCACCGAGCCGTCCGGCTCGATGGGCGCGTAGCCCATGATCTGCATCATGTAGTTGCTGGCGCCGAAGGCGGCCCCGGAGAGGTTCACGACCGTGGGGTCCGGGATCGACACCGGCTTCTCCAGGCGGATGAAGCGCGCCGGCCGCGAGCTCACCGGGGTCTGCGCCGCATCGGCGACGGTCGCGATGTTGGGCACCGCCGTGTCGACGCCGTCGATGTCGTAGACACTCCTTATATCTATGACGCCGACCCCGGCGTTCACCCAGTTCTGGTTGAGGGTCACCCCCGGAACCTGGTCGGGAATGATGTTCTGCAGCGTCCGGGGGGCCGCCGGCACGACGTCGCTCACCATCACGCCCTCGACCGGCTGCATCACCGGCAGCATGGTGTCGTTGGCGGGATCGAGGATCCAGGCGCTGTAGAGCGGCAGCGCCGCCGTCGCATTCGGGGCTGCGAGCGCGCTCGAGGTGCACGGCACGATGGTCGGCGGCGTCTGCGTCTGATCGAGCAGGCGGCACTCCGACCAGCTGACGAGGATGCGGCCGGTGCCGTCCCAGAGCGGGTAGGCCGAGTTGAAGCGCCCGCCGGGCGAGGGCCCCGGGACGGTGTACACGTCGTTGGTGCTGACCGCCGTCTGCGCCGGCCCCTTGAGTCCGGGATAAGCGAGCAGCGACTGGCTGTTCTCGACGTACTGCGTGCCGTTGATCTGCACCAGGTTGCCGCCGTCGTCGACGCCGGTGTACTGGCGGATCAGCGCCAGGATGTTGCCGTTCTGCATCTCGTGCGGATGCACGAACTCGATCACCGTGCCGTTGGTGCCGGTCATGTGGCTGTTGGCGCCGTAGTAGAGCTGCAGGTCGGTGCCGTCCGGGTTGGAGGAGTACAGCGACATCTGATCCTTGCCGCCCGGCGCGTTGTCCCAGCGGCTCCAGAGCACGCGCCCGCTCATCAGCACGGTGGCGTCGCGGTCGTGGCTCTGGTTGAAGGAGATCTGGTGAATGTCGGTGCCGTCCGCATTCATCACCTCGAGCACGAACGCCGGCTCGACCCGCGCCTCGTCCTGGTAGGAGAACTGCGGGAACCCCTCGTTGAGCAGCACGCCCTGCGAGTCGGTCTGCCGGGTGCTCGAGAACACGATGCGGCCGTCCGGCAGGAAGTGCGGCGAGACGTCGTTGACGGTCGCCGGGTCCGGATCGATCGACGGATCGATCACCGGGCTGAGGGTGTCGGTGGCGATGACGTACTGCCAGATGCGCCAGCAGGGCGGATCCTTCGACTCCTGGTTCATGGTCAGCGGGCCGCGCATGGCGAACAGCACCGTGCTGCCGTCGGCCGACACGTCGACGTCCTTGATGTCGTAGAGCGCACCGGCGGTGATGCGGCTCGTGATGTTGGTTTCCAGCGCGCTCGGCGAGGCGCTGGCGCGCTCGTAGAGATCGGCCTGCGGCACCAGGTCGCGCATCACGCGCAGATCGTCCTGCACCAGGTTGCCGGTGGTATCGGTCGGCACGGCGCGCTTCACGTAGAAGATCGGATAGTCGACCGTCGCCGGATCGCCCGACTGGCTGTTGGCGATATTGACGCTGCCGTAACCACCGGCGCCGCTGCCGCTGCAGCCCACCGCGGCTGCCGCCAGCAGCACCGCCAGGCCGGCGGCGCCGGCGCGCGTCCGGCGCCGCAGCACCTCTCGCCAGCCGCGCCACTCCCTCATGAACGGACCCCGCAGGCTTTCCCGCGCGCTCGCGCCGCATGCCAATGTAACGTAATTCGATGGCATCTTGATTACTTTATCCCTTGCGGCAATCCGTCACGGTGCTCGTGCGCGCAGCGTGCTTTGCTCCCTGAGGCGACGCCAGGCTGCGCAGCGGTACTAGGTAGCCAGCGGCGCGCGCGGCCGCTGTGATGCGACTCGCAGTTTGTCGCGCGCTCGGCCCGCAGCTTCACAAACTCCAAAGAGTGTCGCCGGCAAGCGACGTCAGGGCCGTGAGACATCGGGGAACAGGCTTGTGCGCCGTATAGTGCGGCCCGCGCATCGGCAGTCAGGGAGTTCACGAGCGCCATGAGTGTCATGACTGACAACCGCAATGCCGGCCTCCGCCGCGGACGCAGCGCCGTGGCGCGCGCGATTTCGCTGAGCGCGCTGCTGCTCGCGGCGCAACTGCCCGCGCCGGCGCTCGGCGGCCCCAACGAGCAGGCGAAGCGCATCTACGAGCGCATCGCCGGCGTGCCGCCCTCGGCGGCGGACCTGCAGACGATGGTGAACGACATCACCGGCCAGAGCGGCCAGGCGGGCCTGCTGGCTGCGGCCGCTTATGCCACCAACGCGCCGACCTTCTACGACGTGACGCTGAAGAACTTCAGCATGCCGTGGACCAACCGCGACGCGACCGTGTTCGCGCCGCTCAACGATTATGTCGCCACGGTGATCGGCATGGTGCGCGACAACGTGCCGTTCAACACCGCGCTGTCGGCCGATATCCTCTATGTCAGCAACGGCGCGGGGCTGCCGGCGCCGTCGATTGCCAACAACAACCATTACGCCACCGCCGAGGCCAACGGCGTCGACCTGATGTCGACCCTGGTGAAGACCACGCAATCGGCCACCTACGGCATACCGACCGCCGCCACCGCCGGCCTGATCACCACGCGCGGCGCTGCCAGCGCCTTCTTCATCAACGGCACCAACCGCGCGATGTTCCGCTTCACGATGATCAATCAGTTCTGCAACGACATGCCGGCGCTGATGGACACCACGCGTCCCTCGGACCGCATCCGTCAGGACGTGGCGCGCTCGCCAGGCGGCGACAGCCAGATCTTTCTCACCAACTGTGTCGGCTGCCACAGCGGCATGGATCCGATGGTGCAGGCGTTCGCCTACTACAACTTCGACTCCACCAGCGGCGCGATGGTCTACACCCCGGGCCTGGTGCAGCCGAAGTACCTGATCAACGCGACCAACTTCCCGTGGGGCTTCGTGACCCCCGACGACAGCTGGTCGAACCGCTGGCGCACCGGTCCGAACGCGGCCCTCGGCTGGTCGCCCTCGCTCCCGGGCAGCGGCAGCGGCGCCAAGTCACTCGGCCAGGAGCTCGCCTCGAGCCAGACGTTCGCGCAGTGCCAGGTGCAGAAGGTCTTCCAGGCGGTGTGCTTCCGCACAGCGCAGAACTCGACCGATCTCGCAACCGTCGCCTCGCTCACTTCCAACTTCACCTCCGACGGCTACAACCTGAAGACGGTGTTCCAGCAGGCGGCCGCCGCCTGTCCGGGGTCGTAAGGGAGCAGCGCCATGCACGCGATGAGGCACCTCATGCATACCGCCGCCGCCAGTCATGGCGCCGCACGCACGCTGCGGGCCGCCGCGCTTGCCGCGGTGCTCGCGGCGCTCGCCGCCTGCAGCTCGTCCGGCGGCACCGGCGTCTCGGTCAACCAGGTGGCCTCGGCGCCGAGCGCCGCGCAGACCTACACCGGACCGCCGGCGCAGAACGCCGACATCCTCGCCTTCCAGAACGATCTCTGGATCAACATCATTCCTTCCGACCGCTGCGGCGGCTGCCACCACCAGGGCGGGCAGTCGCCCCAGTTCGCGCGCTCGGATAACGTCAATCTCGCCTACCAGGCGATCAGTCCGCTGGTGAGCCTCACCAACCCGAGCCAGTCGACCATCGTGCTGAAGGTCGGCGGCGGTCATAACTGCTGGGTCGCGGATCCTTCGGCGTGCGCCGCAACAATGCTGCAGTGGATCGAGAACTGGCTCGGGCAGGGCTCGGCGTCCCTCACCACTGTGACGCTGGTCGCGCCGCCGGTGCAGGCCGCAGGCGGCGGCAAGCAGTTCCCGGCCGATCCGACCGTGGGCAATCCGAGCTACGAGAGCACGATCTACCCGATCGTGACCAAGTTCTGCTCGGGCTGCCACAACCCGAGCTCGAGCAGCCCGCAGCAGCCGTACTTCGCCGACCCGAACCCGGCCGACATCGATGCGGCCTACCTCGCGGCGCAGCCGAAGATCGACCTGGCACAGCCCAACCAGTCGCGCTTCTACGAGCGCCTCGCCGACGACTACCACCACTGCTGGGCCTCACCGAGCTCGAACGGCGCGCCCGACTGCCCGGCGAGCGCCGCGACCATGCTCGCCGCCATCACTGCGTTCGCCAACGGCATCCCGGTGACGCCCATCAATCCGAACCTCGTGGTATCGGACGCGACGACGCTCGAGCAGGGCACGA
The DNA here is from genome assembly GCA_030040525.1 of Gammaproteobacteria bacterium. Taxonomy (GTDB): domain Bacteria; phylum Pseudomonadota; class Gammaproteobacteria; order Steroidobacterales; family Steroidobacteraceae; genus 13-2-20CM-66-19. The sequence goes on from JASHTN010000304.1 coordinate 6,268, forward strand.
TCGCCGCCGGCGGCAGCCGTTACGAGGGCTCGATCATCGCCAAGTACATGTTCGAGACCGGCCAGGGCTCGACCGCCTACGACACCAGCGGCGTGACGCCGGAGGCGGACCTGACGCTCTCGGGCAACGTCAGCTGGTCGAGCGCCTGGGGCCTGATTTTCGGCCAGGGCGGCGCGGCGCAGGCCTCGACGGGCTCCAGCCAGAAATTCACCACCATGATCCAGTCGACCGGCGAGTACTCGATCGAGGTGTGGGCGGCGCCCGCCAACGTCACCCAGACCAACGCCTGGCTCGTCAGCTACTCCGGCAGCAATACGACGCGCAACATGACGCTCGGCCAGGCGGCCGAGCAGTATGAGGGCTTCACGCGCAGCAGCTCCACCAACACCGCCGGTACGCCGCCGCTCGTGACCACGACCGCGAATGGCGCGGCGCAGGCGGCCATGCAGCATATC
>JASHTN010000305.1 GCA_030040525.1 Gammaproteobacteria bacterium
ATGATTAGCCCAGCTTTCTTCATGGCTTCCATGGTCGGCTTCCATGTCGAATTCAGCCAATCGACATACTCCTCAAAATGCCCGTATTCGACCGCTATGTAGTCCGCCTCAGTAACCGGGCCGTCAGTGTACTGGCGCACATCCTGGGCGCGTGTATTAAGCGAAAGTGAGGAAGCTGCGAGACACATGCAGACTGCCAGCCAGGGTTTCATTAGCGCGTCCTCCAACGATTCTGTGTAAGCGACGCTGTGATTACGCAATCGAGTGTGCCTCTTTCCCTGAAACCAGTCAAGCAGGTTACGGGTCGGCGCACGCACGCGTGCAACCCAGGGTACTGCGGGAGGCGCCGCTCCCACATGTGCGCGACTGGCCAATGCTCTGGCCTTCATACCCTGGCACTGCGATCACTGGTTATCAGGCCGTCGACAGACCCCGTGTCCCACGCGAAAGATCACAGGCGATAGCACCCAGCGCGCGCACACCCGCTTCAGCCCGTTTGGTCCAGACGCCGCCCCAGCCGAGCCTGATGTGGTTGGTATAGGCGCCGGACGGCGAGAACATCCGACCGGGTGCGACGCTGATACTCTTCTCGAGCGCGATGAGCCGCAAACGGTCGCTGTCGACTCCGGGAGGCAGCCCAATCCACGCGCACATGCCTCCGAAGGGCCGTTGACTGACAGTGCCGGGCGGAAAGCACTCGTCGACCCAACGAAGCATTTGACCGAGGGTTGTCGCGAGAACACGGCGTGCTCTGAGCAGCCCACGCTTGTAGCTGCCTTCAGATATAAAACGGTCGACCACCAGCTGCTGCAGCACTGGAGTCCCCAAGCTGACTGCATACTTAAGCTCTAAGGCCCTTTCTGCAAAGCGACCGGGAACCATCCAACCGACCCTGAGGGCGGGCGCCACTGTCTTCGAAAAAGAGGAGCAAAATAGGACCAGACCGCTTCGGTCGTAGCGCTTCAATGCAGGCAGTGCCGACGCCCCGTAGTAGAGATCGGCGTTCGCGCAATCCTCTATGATCGGCAGATCGCGCCTGGCAGCGAGCTCGCAGAGTTGCTGCTTTGTCTCTTCGGAATAGACCCAGCCGGTCGGATTAGCGCAGTTGGGCATTACATAGCAGGCGGCAATCTTGTGTTTGCGCAGCGCGTCCTCGAGCGCATCAAGATGCAATCCAGCCGGCTTGACCGGGATTTCCACGGCCTTAAGGCCCATTAACTGCATGATTTTAATAGCGCCCGGGTAGCTGGGCGACTCGATCGCGACGGTATCGCCCGGCTTGCATACACTCTGCAGAGCGATCCATAAGGCCTCCTGACATCCCGAGGTGACTATCGGATCGCTCGCTGCAACGGCAACGCCACGATCCATCATGAGGGTCGCGACCCGCCTCCTCAGAGACGGCAGGCCAATCGGATCAGCGTATTCAAACGCCTGCGTGCCGGTGGTCCTCAAGACTTGTCGGGTCAGCCGCGCAAGGGGCTCGCGAGGCAGGAGACTGCTCTCAATCGACGCCACACCAAGTCGCAGGACGCGGCTGCCCTGATCCGTCTCCGCCAATAAGTCGGGCATCAGGTCGCGGTAGGTCTTTAGCCCCTTAGGCGCGAGGCGCACCCGACGCTTCGGTCCCAGCGACAGCGATGGGTCGAATTTGACGTAGTAGCCAGAGCGCGGCCGTGCCTCGATCAGATCAATCGCCTCGAGCTCCCTATACGCGGCGATCACGGTGGTCATGCTGAGCCGGCGCGACCGCGCAATCATTCGCATCGACGGCAGCTTCTCGCCATAACGCAGACCCCCAGTTTCAATCATCCGTCGCATCTCGCTCGAAAGGGCGGCGAACTTGTTCATGAGCGGTGTGTCCATCTGTACTGGTCAGATCTCGATATCACTGTACCTGTACTCTATCTCTCATTGGACTAAAGTCGAATCAGGTTTGGCACCGTCGTAATGGCGGCTCGGAGGACGTGATGGGCGAGGAGCGGCGACCCACTATGGCGGCGGCAACGCTGGCGGCGCGCACCTATCTCGACGGTGCACGAAACAACCGCCCGTTGTCATCGCCGATCGTACGGGGCACGATCTACACAGCGTCGTCCGCGGAAGAGCACGCGTGCCTTTATCAGGGTGGTGCGAAGACTTTCTATCAGCGGTTTGGCCACCCGAGCGAGGAGCAGCTTGCAGAGAAAGTCGCGGTTCTCGAGAGCGCCGAGTCCGCTCTGGTATTCGCTAGCGGCATGGCGGCGATCAGCACCGCGCTTCTGGCTCACTTGCCCCCGGGGTCTCACGTGATCGCGGGGGAACAGATTTTCGCTCAGACGGACGAAATATTGCGCTGGCTGGAGTCCGGCCGCGGCGTCGACGTCACCTTTGTTGATACACGTGATCTGCGAGGCATCGCCTCGGCGCTGCGCCCGAATACTCGTTTGATCTATCTCGAGACGCCGTGCAACCCGACGCTGAGAGTGTCCGACATCGCCGCCGTATCCATCCTGGCGCGCGAGCGCGGCGTGATGGTTTTCGTGGACAGCACGTTCGCAACACCGATGGGCCAGAAACCCTTGGGCCTGGGAGCCTCGTTGGTCTTGCACTCCGCTACGAAGCTGCTTGGAGGCCATATGGATGTTATGGGCGGCGTCGTAGCGGGAGCCACTGACGTTTTGAAACCCATTGGTGAGATGAAGCGCCTTCTCGGCGGCGTTCTGGATCCGCAAGCATCGTGGCTGTTGTTACGAGGAATCAAGACTCTGGCGGTCAGGAGCGAACGGGTTTTCGCCTCGGCCCGGGCACTCGCCGAACTGTTGCAGCGCTCGCCTCTCGTCGAGTCTCTCTACTATCCGCTCCTGCCCACTCATCCCGACTTTGAAGTCGCATCTCGCCAAATGTCGGGTGGCGGAGGCGTGATATCGTTTTCGCTGAAGGGCGGCCCGGCGCAAGCACGAAGGCTGCTCAATTCCCTCCGACTCATTCAGATCGCCAGCAGCCTCGGCGGTGTGGAGACAGTGATAGAGCTGCCGTACGATCTGGATTGGTACGGTAAGGACCCTCATCCAGCAGGAGCTGTCAACACGGGATTGATCCGGCTTTCGGTTGGGCTGGAGGATATCAGGGACCTTAGCGCTGATCTCTCTCAGGCTCTGGAATGTGTGGGTAGTAACATAAGTGAAAGCCAGCTCCACGGGAACAGCACCTATCTGAATCGGCCTTCCTGAACCTTGGCATTCACTCGCCAGAGAATACCGACTCGCGCTTTGGAAGCGAGCGCCTCGACGCGCATCACGCTCAGATAGCCGTAGTTGCTGCCAGATTCGAATCAGAATTCGATCTCGCTCATTGGGTCCGGTGAGTCGGAGTCCGCAGGCGTGATGACTAACGTCGTCACATGAAGCGAAACCAGCCGCGGCCGGGCCTCCGAGCCATCCAGGTAGCGACGACCCGGCGTGTCGCACGGCCAGCTTCCCCTCAGATTTTCTCCCACGAATCAGGCGCTGTGAGAGTCCCCAGCCGAGGGCGCAGCTGCATTTATGGGGGCTGGGATGGCGTGTTGATGGGGGGTTGAATCATGAGGTCGGCAGGAGACTGCGAATCTGCCTCACCGCGTAATCGACCTTCATGTCGAATGCGCGCTTCCCCAGCTCGGCCGTCGAGCGGCGCGCGTCACCCAGGATTCCGTTTTGTGGGCTCTGCGGCCCGATCTGCGCCATGCCATCGACGACGGGGTCTCCCACCGCAGAGGAGACCAGATCTCTGCGCACCCATGTGTTGTCCTTGTCGAGATACATCATTTCCGAGGTGTCAGGAATGCCACCGTGGAGGCTGAGTGGATAACCGTGCTGCGTCAGGTACCGATCGAACGCATCATTGGCGGCCTTATAGACCTGGTCACAGTAGAACACACGGGCTCCACTTGGCCCGTAGCGTGCGTCGAGCTTCTTGGCGAGCTCCTCGTAGACCTGCGGCTGGCCGCCGCCGTGATCGCCCATCAGAATCACGTTGCGGAAACCGTTGAGGATCGCTTGCTCCGTGATGCGCTCGAGTATGGCAGCGAGCAGCTCGTTCGTGATCCCGATGGTACCGGGGATCGCTTCTACATCGTTCGGAGTGTAGGGCAGCACGGGCAGGAAGATGGCATTGCCAAGTTTCCTCGCGATCGCCTCGACTGTCGCATGGGCCATGAGGTTGTGGCCGCCGGTCGCGTCCTGGGGGCCTCGTTGCTCGACACCGCCGGTGTAGATGAGCGCCGTCGTCTTGCCTGCCGCGAGCGCGGACTTTACTTCCACCCAGGTCATCTTCTCGAACTCCACGAGATCGCGCTGCGCGCGCGGCTCATCAGCGCGTGCGGACCCCGCAACCAGCATCAGCGAGCACATCAAACTTAGCCATTCCCGATGCTTCATAGCGGAACCTCGCTCCGTAAGCAGATGTATGGGCCACCCGATCTTGTCATTGTCTCTGTAACCTGTCAAATAGGTTAGGCACTGAAATGCAAACCTGGAGATCGAGATGGCTTGATGAGGACGCCGGTCCGCTCGCGTTCTGAACGTCAGACTTTGTTCATGAATTCCTGCCTTTCTTCTTTGCCCTTATTGACCCGGTTTCAGATCGTCGGAGCGCTGCCCTCAGCTGGGCGGGTGTAGTCCCTTCCCACGTTCGGAAAGCTCGATAGAAAGAATTGGAATCTTCGTAGCCGAGCAGAAATGCCACTTCCGTGACATCCATCTCCGGCCGGGTGAGGTACTCATGCGCCAGTTCCTGCCGCGCCTCAAGAAGCAACTGCCGGAAAGTTGCGCCGTCATCGATGATTCGCCGCTGCAAGGTCCGATCGCTCAACCCGAGTTCGCGCGCTACGGTCGATATCTCCGGCCGGCTTCCGGCGAGCAGACGCTTGAGAATCCATTTCACCCGCTGACTGATCGAGCTTTGCGCACGGCGCTCTTCAAGCGCACGTTCGAGCTGCGGATTCAACATCTCGAGCAACGCGGCGTTGTAGGTAAGGAATGGTCGGTCGAGATCGGTCCGATGCAGGACGAGCGCGTTCCGTCGCGCTCCGAACGTGATCGGGCCCTTGAAATACGCTTTGTGGAACCCGGTCGCCTCCGCGCTGCGCTTCAGCTCGACCCTTTTCGCCGTCACCATATGCCCTGTGCCGCGGCGACCAAGTTCAACGAACGACACAAATGCGGCGTCCGTCAATAGGGGCGGGGTTTCTTCCTGCGCATGGAGCCACACAGGCTCGATCACGCACTCGTCCTTGCTCACCTTGATTTGCAGTTCCTCGGGCGAACACAGTTGCTTAAAGCGGGCGAGGCGGGTGAGGGCGTCCCGGTAGTCTCGGGCGTAATAGGCCGCCATAGTTGATGGTGGCCGATTGCCAACGTCGATCTGAGTGGCGATTTTTAGGCCCGCGGCCGGGTCGGCGGAGAGCTCGCCCACGGCACGCCAGAGTGCGAAGAACTGCGCTGTTGTGACGAGGTTCTTCTTGCCATCGTAAACAGTCAGTGGCAGCCGAGCTTGGCTCAGGACCGCCGCTGGCGTGAGTCCGATCTTACCGAGCCCGATCCAAAAGGCGTTGGCTGCTTTGAAACGGTCTGGCACGTGGACTGTCATTTTTGTCTCTCGGCGGCATTCCGTCGGGAAGCAATCGCGCTGTCAGGGAATTTAGGGACAGATGATCGCCTTGGGTTCCAGGTACTCCTGCAGCCCGAAGATTCCGCCCTCCCGACCGATCCCCGATTGTTTGAACCCACCGAAGGGTGCAAACGGGTCGTGGCTTAGTGTGTTGATCAGGACGCGCCCGGCGCTGAGTTTGCGCGCCACACGGTTGGCCCTTTCTGGGTCCGCCGAGCTTACGTAGGCGATGAGGCCGAATTCGCTGTCATTGGCGATCTCAATGGCCTCGGTTTCCGTCTTGTACGTCAGGATCGACAGGACCGGTCCGAAGATTTCTTCCTTCGCGATACGCATCTCGCGGGTGACGTTGGCGAACACGGTGGGCTTCACGAAATTCCCACCTTCAAGTCCCTGGGGATGACCTTCCCCGCCGATGACGAGCTCCGCACCTTCCTCGATCCCAGACTTGATGTACTCCTGCACCCGCTTGTACTGCTTGGTGCTGGCCAACGGGCCGAGGGTGACGTCCTTGTCCCTCGGATCGCCCACTTTGATTCCTTCGACGGCCGCCTTGGCCAATCGCTTCACTTCGTCGAGACGGTTTTCCGGCACGATCAGACGCGAGGCTGCAATGCAGGCCTGCCCGTTATTCAGGTAACAGGCGTTGATGGCCATCGGGATCGCCGTGGAGAGATCGGCGTCGTCCAGGATGATGTCGGGCGACTTGCCCCCGAGCTCGAGCGTCAAGCGCTTCATTGTGTCCAGGGAGTTCTTGGCGACCAGTTTTCCGATCTGCGTCGAACCGGTGAAAGCGATTTTCTGAATGTCGGGACTCTTCGTTAATTCCGTCCCGACGACCTCGCCGAGGCCGGTCACGACATTGATGACGCCAGGAGGCAGCCCGGCTTCATGAAAGGCGTCCATCAAGACTTCCGTTTGCATGGCACTCATCTCGCTGGGCTTGATGACGACCGTGCATCCGGCGGCGATGGCCGGCGCCACCTTGATCGCGATCGAGCCGGCGCTCGAATTCCATGGCGTAAATATGCCCACTACACCGGCCGGCTCCATCGCAACCTTTGATGCGCCGACAGTCTTGACCAGGTCGAAGTCCCCGAGGACCTTCTTGAAGTGCAGGAAGATGTCCGCCGCGAGGTTGTTGGAGCCCTTCGCGCGGTCTTGCGGTGCGCCGTATTCCA
>JASHTN010000306.1 GCA_030040525.1 Gammaproteobacteria bacterium
AATCCGTGGTCAATGTTGCGCTGCCGAAGATCGAGGCTGCTCTCCATACCACGCTTGCGTCGATGCAATGGGTTATCAACGCTTACACGCTGTGCATGTCCGCGCTCTTGCTGATCGGCGGCGCGGCTGCGGACGGATTCGGACGCCGCAAACTGTTTTTGGCGGGCATCATCACGTTCGCGTCGGCCTCGATTGCCTGCGGTGCGGCGCCGAGTGTCGCAGCGCTGGTGGGCGCACGGGCCATCCAGGGGGTGGGGGCGGCGCTGCTGATTCCCTGCTCGTTGGCGATCATCGGCGCTGCGTTCGACGAGCGCGAACGCGGTGCGGCAATTGGGATCTGGTCGGGCGCTTCAGCGCTTGCCGCCGGCGCCGGCCCGCTGCTCGGGGGTCTGCTGACCGATCATCTGACCTGGCGCGCGATCTTCTTTATTAACCCGCTGATCGCAATTCCAACGCTGTGGATTGCCGTGCAGCGCTTGCCGGAAAGCGCGGATCCGGCCGCGCGCGTTCGCCTTGATTGGCCTGGTGCTGCGTTGGTGTTCGGCGGGCTCGCCAGTCTGGTGTACGGGCTGATCTCCGCCGCTACGCTCGGCTGGCGGGACGTGACGGTCATGGGGTCGCTGACGGCGAGCGCGCTGCTACTGCTGGGGTTCGCGTTGGAGGAACGGCGCAGCGTCGCCCCGATGGTGCCGCTCGCCCTGTTTGGCTCAACCGGCTTCAGCGGCGTCAACCTGCTCACGCTATTTCTTTATGGCGCGCTCGGCGGCGCGTTCTTTTTCCTGCCCTTTCTCCTGATTGAGGCGCATGGGTTTTCCGCGACCGCGGCCGGCGCCGTCTACCTGCCCTTCACTCTCGTTCTGGCAATGCTCTCGCGCTGGTCGGGGGGACTGGTCGATCGCTTTGGGGCACGGTGGCCGCTGATCATCGGCCCGAGCGTCGCAGCTGCTGGCTTTGCCTTGCTCACCATCCTGAGCGGCGAGCAGCGGTATGCGCCTTACCTTGTGCCCATGCTGGTACTGGGCCTTGGCATGGCCATCACCGTAACGCCGCTCACGACGACTGTCATCAACTCCGTGAAGCGCGGCGAAACGGGTACCGCCTCCGGCATCAACAACGTGGTAGCTTCCGTGGCCAGCCTGCTGGCGATCGCGGTGCTCGGCACCCTCGTTGCCAATTCGCTCGTGTCAACCGCGCGCGCGGTCATGGCGACCGCCGCGGTGCTGGCGCTGGCTGCTGCCGCGGTAACAGCGCTTACGATTCCATCCAGGTCTTCTGCGGGCTCTGCGGCCGTGCCTGGGCGGTGAGTGCCCCCGCAGAGCAGCAGCTCCGGGGGGCGCCTCACCTGCGGAAACCCGCAAGGTCTCTCCCGCAAAGGACTGATCTACCAAGGAAAATGAGAGCCGTGTCTCATATCTAAAGAAAGCTCGGCGCCGTCTATCGGAACGGACGTGCGCCTGTGATAGGCACCCCGCCCACCGCATCCCCCACTCCGGACTATCAGCACCTGGACAGCTGATTGGGGGGTTTCCGATTCCACGGCTCGGGCTGTTCCCCGGAGTCGTGGCGGAACGGCAGGAGAGTGTTCGGTTTCGGTAAAGGCTCTTGCGTTGCGCGGCGTCATCGCCGGGCAGCGCCCTGCTCGGCGCTGGCGCTGGTCGTTGGCGCGCTGGTGCTGTACGCGGGCGGAGGCAGCGCGTCGGCCGCGACCTGCGCCCCGGCGGCGAGCCCCGGACCCTATCCGCCGGCCGACTGGACCACATACTGCTGGCTCGATTTCAGCAGCTACAACGACACGATGGCTCGCTCCGCCGGCGGCCAGGCTTTCACCTTCACGACCCCGGACGGCGCGACGATCAGCTTCGTCGCGACGGTCAGCGCGACCGTCACCACCGCCCTCACGCCCGTAGCGGTTCCCTCCTGGTCGGGCGCTGCGATAGGCCAGAGCGCATTTGTTGGCATCCCCGGGAAACCAGTCCTCTACACGGCGACCGACGGCTCCACCGTCACGGTCACCTTATCGTCCATCACCTTCACGCCGCCGCCCGGTGTCAGCGGCGGCGCGAGCTATATGTTCGTCGCCGCCGATGGCGAATCCACCAACCAGGGGGAGTCACTGGCGTGGACAACCAACGGCGGCAACTGGGTGCAGCTCGACCAGGTGACCCCGGTCGGGGGCGGCGCCCTCTATCCGACCGTGACCAACACCGGCACTACGTTCACCGAAACCGGCGTGGCCGGCACGGTCGGCGCGTACATCGTCGGATCGAGCAGCGCCACTCAGCTGACGACCAAACTGGTTGCCGGCGGCCTGCAAGGAACGATGTTTGGGCTGCGCTACGCGACCCTTTTGCTCAACAAGACCCTGGCCACCACCGGTCGGGCCAATGCCGCGGATCAGTTCACTTACAGCATCGCCTCGACTTCCTCAGGCACGGTCCTCGGCACTGCCACCTCCAGCGGCAGCGGCAACGGGCCGTTCGGCGCGACCTCGTCGTTCATCTCAACGTCCGAGTCGCTGACGGTCAGCGAAGCCATGGCGCCGGGGAGCGTGAGCACGCTCGCGGCTTATTGGCCGAGCCTGACATGTACCAACGCCGCCAGCGGTTCCTCGACGCCGCTGCCGACCAACGACCCCGTGTCCTCGTACGCCTTCCCCGCGGAAGCCTACGGCGATCAGATCTCCTGCGTGTTCACCAACACCAAGAAGGCGGCGGTGCTGTCGGTGACCAAGTCGGCGCCCTCGCCGGCGCTCAAGGTCGGCGTCAACTCCACCTACACGCTCACCGTCAGCAATTCGGGAGTCGCCGCCGCCACGACGGCCGAAGTCGAGGACCAGCTGCCCTCGAACCTCACTTTCGTCTCGGCCATCGGCACCAACTGGACGTGCACCAATGTCGCGTCCCTCATCACCTGCACCTTTGCCGGCGGCACGATACCCATCGGTGGCAACTCAACGATAGCGGTCACCGTCAGCGCGCCGGTCGCGGCGGCAGGGGCGAGCGTCACCAATTACGCGTCCATCGATCCCACCGGTGGCACAAGTCCGCCGGCGCCCGGCGCGGGCTGCACGCCCGCGAGCTCCTGCGCCAGCTCCGGCCCCAACACGGTCATTTACATCAATGCGGTGTCGGCGAGCGGCACGGCGATCGCGGGCACGGCATCGACCCCGATTGCCAACGTCGCTGCTAACGACACGGTCAACGGCTCGCCGGCGGCGCTGGGCACAACCGGCAATGCCACGGTCGCGCAGTCGGGTACCTGGCCGGCAGGGATCACTCTCAACACCACGACCGGCGCAGTCACCACCACCGCCGCGGTCCCGCCCGGCACCTATTCGATCGTCTATCAGCTGTGCGACAAGAACACCCCGCCCGACTGCGCTACCGCCACCGACACCGTCACCGTCAACGCCAGCATCATTCCGGCGACAGCCAGCGGAACTGCGACGGCCGGCACGCCGTCCACGCCCATCGCCAATGTTGCCGCCGGCGGCACGGTCAATGGCTCGCCGGCCACGCTCGGTGCGGGCGGCAATGCCACCGTGGCGCAGTCCGGCACCTGGCCCTCTGGCCTCAGTCTCAACACCACGACCGGCGCGATCACGACCACCGCAGCGCTGCCGCCGGGCAGCTACTCCGTCGTCTATCAGCTGTGCGACAGGAACACCCCGCCCGACTGCGCCACCGCCACCGACACCGTCACCGTCAACGCCAGCATCGTGCCGGCCAGCACGACCGGAAGCGCGGTCGCGGGCACACCCTCGACACCGATCGCCAACGTCGCCGCGGGTGGCACGGTCAATGGCTCAGCGGCCACGCTCGGTGCGAGCGGCAATGCCACGGTCGCGCAGTCCGGCACCTGGCCGGCGGGCATTACTCTCAACACGACTACGGGTGCGGTCTCGACGACCGCCGCAGTCCCGCCCGGCACCTATCCGATTGTTTATCAGCTGTGCGACAGGAACACCCCGCCCGACTGCGCCACCGCCACCGACACCATCGGCGTGAGCGCCAACATCATCCCGGTGACCACGACGGGTACCGCGGTAGCCGGCACGCCGTCCACGCCGATCGCGAATGTTGCGGCCGGTGGCACGGTCAATGGCTCACCGGCCACGCTCGGCTCGGGGGGCAATGCCACCGTCGCGCAGTCCGGTACCTGGCCGGCGGGCCTGAGTCTCAACACCACGACCGGCGCGGTCACGACGACCGCCACGCTGCCGCCGGGCAGCTACTCCATCGTCTATCAGTTGTGCGACAAGAACACCCCGCCCGACTGCGCCACCGCCACTGACACCGTCACCGTCACCGCCAGCATCATCCCGGCGCCTGCCACCGGGACCGCGGTAGCCGGCACGCCCTCCACGCCGATCGCGAATGTTGCGGCCGGAGGGATGGTCAACGGCTCGCCGGCGACGCTGGGCGCAACCGGCAATGCCACGGTCGCGCAATCGGGTACCTGGCCGGCAGGCCTGGGTCTCAACACCACGACCGGCGCGGTCACGACCACCGCAGCGCTGCCGCCAGGCAGCTACTCCGTCGTCTATCAGCTGTGCGACAGGAACACCCCGGCCAACTGCGCCACGGCCACCGATACCATCGTAGTCAGAGCAAGCATCACCGCGGTGGTCGCCACCGGGACCGCGGTGGCGGGCACGCCCTCGACTCCCATCGCGAATGTCGCAGCCGGGGGCATGGTCAATGGCTCGGCGGCGACGCTCGGCACAACCGGCAATGCCACGATCGCGCAGTCGGGCACCTGGCCTGCGGGGCTCATCCTCAACACCAGCACCGGAGCGGTGACAACCACCGCCGCCCTGCCGCCGGGCAGCTACTCCGTCGCCTATCAGCTGTGCGACAAGAACACCCCGCCCGACTGCGCCGTCGCCACCGACACCGTCCGGGTCACGGCGAATATTGTGGCGGTGACCGCGAGCGGCTCGGCCGTCTCGGGCGTCGCCTCGACGCCGATCGCCAACGTGGCCACCAACGACTTCGTCAACGGTGCGGCCGCGATACTGGGGCCCGCCGGCAATGCGACCGTCGCCGCTGCAGGATCCTGGCCCGCCGGAATCTCGCTCAACACCACCGGAGCCGTGTCGACCACCGCGACGGTGCCGCCGGGAACCTACTCACTCCCCTATCAGCTGTGTGACCGCAACACGCCTCCCGACTGCGCCACGGCCACCGATTCGGTGAAGGTGAGCGGCAGCGCGTTCGCAGTCCCGGTGAAGGGCTCGGCGGTCGCCGGCGTAGCCTCGACCCCGATCTCGAACATCGCCGCCGGCGGAACGGTGAACGGCGTCGCGGCAACGCTCGGGCCCTCCGGAAACGCGACGGTCTCGACGGTGGGCAACTGGCCCGCGGGTCTCACTCTCAATCCAACCACGGGCGCCGTGTCGACGAGCGCGAGCCTGGCCCCCGGGACCTATCCGCTGCGCTATCAGCTGTGCAACCGCGATACCCCGCCGCAGTGTGCCACTTCGACGGCCACCATCACCGTCACCGCCGGAGTCGGTGGCACGCTCATGCTCAACAAGATCGCCAACACGGTGCAGGCCTCGATCGGCGACAGCGTGCAGTACGAGCTGCAGGTGCGCAACGCCGGTAGCGCTCCGCTCGCCGGCGTCACCCTCCAGGACGTGCTGCCGCTCGGCTTCAAGCTTGTACCGGGCACGGTGCTGATCGGGGTGGAGCCTGCACAGCCGAAGAAAGCGCCCAATCCTCAGGGGACGCCCGGACCCGATCTGACGTGGGTGCTGGGCAACATTGCGGCCGGCGCAACCCTCGACATCTATTACCAGGTCCGCCTCGGCGTAGGCGCCGACCGCGGCAACGGCATCAACCGCGCGCAGGCTCAGGGCGTGGGCGGCGTGCACTCCCCCATCGCCACCGCGCAGGTGCTGGTCACGGGCGGCGCTTTCGATACCTCGGCCTGTGTCGTCGGCAAGATCTTCGTCGATTGCAACGGCAACCGCGTGCAGGACGCCGATGAGCCCGGCATACCGGGCGTGCGGCTGTATTTCGAGGACGGCACCAACCTCACCAGCGATGAGAACGGCAATTACAGCATCTGCGGCCAGCGCCCGATCACGCACGTGCTGAAGGTCGATGCCACGACGCTGCCGGCCGGAAGCCGCCTGGTGGTGCTCTCCAACCGCAACGCCGGCGACGGCAACAGTCTGTTCGTCGATCTGCGCGATGGCGAGCTGCACCGCGCCGACTTCGCCGAGGGCTCCTGTACCAGCAAGGTACTGGAGGACGTGAAGCGCCGTCGTCAGCAGAGCGGCGTGCTCGCCCCACTCCCGCCGGCCGGCAAGGAGCATCTCGGCGTCGACTTCGAATCCAAGGACAGCGCTTCGCAGAATCCGGCGCACCCGGGCACGCCGGCGCCCAGTGACGCGGAACAGCGGCCATGAGAGCGCGCTGGCTGCCTCGCGCGTTAGCGGTGGGCACGGCGCTGGTGGCGGGCACGGCGCTGGTGTGTGTGCCGGTGATCTCGCTGGCGGGGCCTGATGCCACCCAGGACTATGACGCCACGCTCGACACCCCGCCACAGCATCCCACGGTTCCAACGGCGCAGGCGGACGTGGACGGCACGCAGGTAGCCTTCCGCGAGATCGACAGCGGCGTGTCGAACCACTACAACAGCGCCTTGCCGGTGGCGGCGGATGAGGGCCTGTGGCGCCGTTCGAAGAGCTTAGCCATCGGCAATCGCATCCGGCTGCACGTGTCGGACGCGTCGCTTCCCGCTGACGGCCATTCGCTGCTGCACCTGGTCGTGAGGCTGCTCGACGCGCAGGGACGGCCGATTAGCCGCATTACCCGCGCACGGATCGAGACCAGCCTCGGCCGTCTGCAGACGCGCACCGGCAAGCAGGCCGCGGGCTTCGAAATGGCGATCTCGAAGGGTGTCGCGCAGCTCGACCTGCTCGCTCCGGTCACCCCCGGTCAGGCGCTCATCCGCGTCTCGAGCGGCGCGGTGCGCGTCGAGGGTAAGGTCACCTTCCTGCCCGAGCTGCGGCCGATGATCGCGGTGGGCATCATCGAGAGCGGCGTCAGCCTGCAGCGCGTGAGCGCGGATCCGAATGCCCCGCCCGCCGCCAACATCGGTTTCGAGGACAGCCTGCAGCACTGGGGGAACGATCAGAGCGACGGCACGTCCTCGGGCGTCGAGGGTCGCGCGGCCGGCTTCGTCAAGGGCACCATCGACGGCGACGTATTGCTCACCGCTGCCTATGACTCGAACAAGATCAACGCGCAGAAGTTCTTCGCCGACGTCGATCCGAATCTGTACTTTCCGATCTCGGGCGACGCGTCGCTCATCAACTATGACGCCCGCAGCACCAGCAAGCTCTATCTGCGGCTCGATCAGGGGCAGAGCCACCTCCTCTATGGCGACTTCCAGACGGTCGAGCCGACCGATCCGCAGTGGCTGGGAAACTACGCCCGCACCCTCACCGGCTTTACCGGCCACTACGAGACACCGCTGACCCGGGTGAACGTCTTTGCGGCCGAGACCTCGACGCACCAGTTCGTCGACGAGCAGCCCGGGCGCGGCATCTCAGGTCCGTATGCGGTGTCGCAGCCGAACGCGGTCGCCAACTCAGAGACCGTGCAGATCCTGGTACGCGATCGCAACCAACCCTCCATCGTGCTGAGCAGCCAGACGCTCACGCGCTACGTCGACTACGATTTCGAGCCCTTCACCGGGCAGATCGTGTTTCGCCAGCCCGTGCCGAGTGTCGACGAGAATCTCAACCCGGTCTCGATCCGCATCACCTACGAAGTGGACGATGGCGGCCCGCAGCACCTGGTCGACGGCGCCAACGGCGAGGTATTGATCCACGATACCGTCTCGGTGGGGGCGCGTTACTCCGAGGATCGCGACCCGATGACGCCGTTCAAGCTCTACGGCGCGGACACGGTCTGGAAGCTCTCCTCCGACACGACCCTGACCGTCGACGGCGCGCGTAGCGAGGGCAATCAGCTCTACTCGACGGCGCTGGACGGTGCGCTGACGCCGGTGAGCACGACCGGAGGGGTCATCAGCGACGATCCGAACGGCAACGCCGGCCGCGTCGAGCTCGTGCATCACGATGACGACTTCGACGCGCGCCTGTACGCCGCCAAGGCCGACCTGACCTTCGAGAATGCGAATGCGGGCCTCGCCCCCGGCAGCAGCGAGGCCGGCCTGCACGCGACCTACCGCCTGACCGAGCAGACACAGGTCGTCGTCGACGGGGTGCATACGACCGACGAGACGACCGATGCCAATCGGACCGGCGGCACCGCGGATGTGGAGACGAAAGTCTGGACCGGTGCCAAGCTGGAAACCGGACTGTCCTATGTGGATCAGACCTACAACGCCGCGCTGCCGGCGGTCGCACAGTACGACATCGGCGCGGTGCCGAGCACCGCGACCGGAGCGCCGCTCAACAATACGGGCTTTGGCTTCACGGGCGGGGGCCTGCTCACCTCCCCGCTCAGCGGTCCGCTGGCACTGCCACTCACGGGGGCGAGCTCGATCATCGAGCAGGACTATCTGGCGGCGAGCGTCAAGCTCACCCAGCAGATCACAGACGATGCCAGCGTCTACGGTCAGTACGAGCACACGGTCACCGGCGACTCGGGGCAGCTCATGTCGGTCGGCGGTGAATACCGCATCAGTGACTCCGAGCGCTTCTACGCGCGCTACGAGGACATCGACTCGCTGACGGGGATTTATGGCCTCGGCGACGGCTCCGCGGCCCACCAGGCGGTGGTGGGTGTCGACACCAGCTACATGCCCGACGGTACCGTGTACAACGAGTACCGTATCGCCGGGACCGAGTCCGGCCAGAGCGCGGCGGATGCCCTCGGCGTGCGCAATCTGTGGCACCTCGCGCCGGGGCTCAATGCCACCACCTCGGTGGAGCGCCAGGAAGTCATCGATCCCGCACCGCTCCCCGACTCACCGGTCGGGCTGCTCACCGGCACGCAATCGGCCACCGCGCTCGCTCTCGACCTCGACTACGTCGGCAGCCCGCTGTGGAAAACCGCCGAACGGATCGAGTATCGCTTCTCCGACGTCGAGACGGAGTGGCTGTCAACCTTCGCCATCATGCGCAAGTTGTCCGACAACTGGAGCCTGATCGGACGCAACATCTACCTGTCCGAGAACGACTCGACCGAAGCCTCGATCCCCGGGCAAGCCAGCCTCGACGAGCAACAGGATCGTCTGCAGCTCGGAGTGGCCTACCGCGACACCTCGACCAATCTCTGGAACGCGCTGGCGCGATACGAGTATCAGACCGACTACAACAACGAGCCGGTGATCGGCACCGACAGTCACACCCAGATCCTGGCGCTGGTCACCAACTTTCACCCTGTCCGGGCCTGGGAATTCGAGGGCGACGTCGCCGGCAAGGTGGTGCGCGAGATCCTCAATCAGACCCCCTCGAACTTCAGCGCGGTACTGGTCGCCGGCCGGGCGATGTGGGATTTCAATCCGCGCTGGGACGTCGGCCTCTTGGGCTCGACCACCACCGGCGGCGGGACCAGCGACCAGGGCGTCGCCCTCGAGGTGGGGTATCGCGTGATTGACAATCTCTGGCTCTCGGGCGGCGGCATCGTCGGACGGTACGCCGACGCCGAGCTCTTCAGCTCGAACTCCTCCTGGCGCGGCGTGTACGTGCGCGTGCGCTTCAAGTTCGACGAAAGCACCTTCCAGATGGGCGACCCGCAAACCAATCGCTCACTCGACAGTGCCGCAACGAGTGCACGCCAATGACCCGGCCACGAAACCGCCCCCAGCTCCGGCCTCTGCGCCTCAACCTCCTCGGGTTGCTGCTGTCGAGCGCCATCGCATGCGCGACGGCCGCCGCGGGAGAGTCGCCCGCGGATGTGCAGGTACCCAGCCAGCCGGGTCGCCCGCCCGGCTCGCGCACGCGTGAGCCGGCCGCCCTCCTCGCCCTTCAGGAGCGCCTGGACTCGATCACCGCCGCGTCCGGCACTCCCGGGTGTGGCGCAGCCTATGCGGCCAACAAGGCGCAGGCGTGGCTCAATTTTTCGGAATACGCCGCCGCCGAGCAGCTGCCGGCGGCCGATCGGGCGGCTGGCCTGAGGAACGCTGGCGCGCTGATCGAGAGTCTCGAGCGCCATGCGGACTCCCCGCATGAAACGCCGGAGCTGCCAGGCGCGCACCATGTGCGCGACGATTTGTGGCAGGCGGTCGCCGCGGTGGAGCGCGACGGGCGAGTCTGCGGGGCCCCCAAGATGACCGCCTACTGCGAGGTCGAGCTCGCGTGGATGGACTACGAGGCCGGCGCCGGCGGCCGCCGTCATGTCGACCCCTACGTGCGCATCGCGGAAGACTACTGCAGCAGCGCGATCGCGGCTCAACCGCCGCCGGCCCCGAGCCCGGCGGTCGCCCGCGACTTCGCTGCTCCCGCTGCCCCGGCGTCGGGCTCGGATGGGACCGGTACCCCTGCCACTCCGGCGGCGCCGGTAACGGCGAAGACGGCACCCGAGGATCTCGCGGTGAGCGTTCTGTTCCCTCACAATCGCGCGACGCGCGCGGACATACGTCCGGCGGGACGCAGCGCGCTGCGGGGCATGGCCAGGCGTCTCAGGGCACTGCCCGCGGGCACGACCCTCATGGTGATCGGACACGCCGATCTCA
>JASHTN010000307.1 GCA_030040525.1 Gammaproteobacteria bacterium
GTGCGCACGCCGGAGTACGGCGCGCCTCTAGTGGTGATCGGCGCGCCGCTCGCCGTCGACGCCCACTCATTCAGAACCGCGGGAGGCGATCTCGAAGGCACGCTACGGAGCATCTGCGAGCGCGTCCACGCCCATGGGGGAGCCAAATGAAATCAGCCGCCGTCGTCAACTATTCCGCGGAGCCTCGCAGCGTGGAGCTGCGCGAGATCGACAAGCCAGACCCCGGCCCCGACGAAGTCGTCCTGGCAGTGCAAGCCGTGGGCGTTTGCGGTAGTGACCTACACCAGTGGACGGGCTCGCACAGCTGGAGGGTCAACTATCCGGTGGTACTGGGCCACGAGTTCGGCGGCATGATCGCCGCGCTCGGGTCTCAGGTGCGCGACTGGAAGGAGGGCGACCGGGTTGTGAGCGAGACCGCCGCGCAGATCGACCTCAATAATCCCCTCTCGCGCCAGGGCCTCTACAACCTCGACCCCGCGCGCCGCGGGTTTGGCTACGGCGTCGATGGCGCCATGACTCAATTTGTGCGCGTGCCGGTGCGCTGTCTGCATCGGGTGCCCGATGGCGTATCGATGGAATCGGCCGCGCTCACTGAACCTACCTGCGTTGCCTATAGTGCGGTGGTGGCGAACGCGCGCGTGCGCCCGGGCGACCGCGTCGTCGTCCTGGGCCCTGGCGCCATCGGTATTTTATGCGCCGCGATGGCGCGTTTGTGCGGCGCACAGGTCGCACTCGTCGGGCTCGATTCGGACAAAGCGCGTCTCGACATCGGCCGCACCTATGGCTGCGACGTCATCATCGGGGATGCCGGCCCATGGGCGCGTGAGCGCGATGGGCTGGGCGCGGATGGCATTGTCGATGCCGCTGGCTCCTCGGCCACGCTCAAGATCGCTCTCGACCTGGTGCGTCCGGCTGGTTGGATCAGCAAAGTTGGCTGGGGGCCGCAGCCGCTCGACTTCTCGCTTGATCCGGTCGTACAGAAGAACGTCACCTTGCAGGGCAGCTTCAGTCACAACTGGCCGATCTGGGAGCGCGTGTTGGCGCTGCTTGGCTCGCGCCAGCTCGATGTGGCACCCGTCATTGGCGGCGTGTGGCCGCTGGTTCAATGGAACGAAGCCTTCCAGCGCATGCACCGCGGCGAGGTGGCGAAGGCGGTATTGAGACCGTCCTGATCGGCTTCCTATGCGCCTGCAAGACAAAGTCGTCATCGTCACGGGAAGCACGACAGGCATCGGTCGCGCCATAGCCGAGCGTTGCGCGCGCGAGGGCGCACATGTGCTCGTGCACGGACGCGATGGGAAAGAGGGCGCGGCGACCGTTGCTGCGGTGGGTGGCCGCGCGCACTTGCACCTCGACGATCTTGCGGATCTGGGCAGCGCGCGGCGCATAGTTGACGCCACGCTCGCCGCATTTGGACGCATCGACGGGCTCGTGAACAACGCCGCCGCGGTCGTGCGCAGCGACCTCAGTAGCACCAGCGCCGGAGTCTTCGACCGTGTTATGGCCGTGAACGTGCGCGCGCCCCTGCTGCTTATCCAGGCGGCACTCTCGGAGCTCGAAAAGAACTGCGGCAGTGTGCTCAACATCGGCTCGGTGAACGCCTATAGCGGTGAGCCCGGGTTGCTTGATTACAGCGTATCCAAAGGCGCGCTGATGACGCTCTCGCGCAACCTGGCGAACGCACTTGGCACGCGGGGCGTGCGCATCAACCACGTCAATCCGGGTTGGGTACTGACAACCAACGAAGATGCCTTGCAGCGCAGGCTCGGGCAACCTGAGAACTGGTGGCGTGAAGTGCCCTCCGTGCAGGCACCCGCGGGTCGATTGATCGCCCCCGAGGAAATTGCCTCCGCAGCTGTCTACTGGTTGAGCGACGAGTCGCGTCCCATCAGTGGCTCAGTCGTCGAGCTGGAGCAGTTCTGCGTCATCGGCCGCAACTTCAACAAAATCTGACCATGCCCAAGCTCGCCGCGTTTCCCAAAGCCTTCATGCAGGCGTTGTGCAAGACGGGCGTAATGAGTCTCACCGAGTGGGTGGATCTGGCGGCGCCGCTCGGCCTCGAAGGCCTTGAGTATTACAGCGGCTTCATCGAATTGGGCGACGCTGCGAACTGGGCGCCGGCGCGCCGCGCCGTGGAAGCTCGCGGCATGACAATCCCGATGCTGTGCTGCTCGCCGGACTTCACGCATCCCGATCCTGCGTTTCGCAAGAAGGAAGTGGCTAAAGAAATCGGCTGGATCCGCATGGCGGCCGCGCTTGGCGCCTCATATTGCCGTGTTCTCTCCGGCCAGCGCCGCCCTGAGGTAAGCCGTGCTCAGGGCCTGGATTACTGCGTGGCGAGCATCGAGGCTTGTCTGCCCGAAGCTGAGAAGTGGGGCGTAACGCTCATCCTTGAGAATCACTACAAAGACGACTTCTGGCAATACCCGGAATTCGCGCAGCGGATGGAGGTTTTCTGCGAACTCGTCGGGCGCATCCGTCATCCGCGCTTCGGCGTCAATTACGATCCCAGCAACACGATCATCTGCGGCGAGGATCCGCTTGAGCTCCTGCGTCGGGTCAAGCATCGTGTGGTCACCATGCACGCGAGTGACCGGTCGCTGAGCGAGGGTACGCTCGAGGACCTGCGGCGCGATGAGGCCTTGGGCCTCGAGGGGTACTCCAAGCGCTTGCGTCACGGCGAGATCGGCAAGGGCCTCAATGACTACGAGGCGATCTTCCGCGAGCTCAAGTCCGTAGGCTTCGACGGCTGGATCAGTATCGAGGACGGTGTCGACGGGATGGACCAGCTTGCCCGCAGCGTCGAGTTCCTGCGGCGCACGCTCGCGCCGCATTTCCATGGCTGAGATCAGCCGCGTCCAGTTCGCCGGGTGCGCGGGGGCGGAGCTGCGCACGCGCGCGCTCAGGCTTGTAGCCGTGGTGTCCTGCGGGCCACGTATCGCATTTTTCGGCACGCGCGACGGCGAGAATCTTCTGGCCTGGACTCCGCGCAAGCATCGCCGCGGCCGCTGGGATCCGATGGGTGGCCACCGGCTGTGGATCACGCGACCCGGCGCTGATGAGTGCGAGGAAACCTATCGTCCCGACAACGATGCGTGCGAGTTCGCCATCGCGCGCCGCGGCTTCATCATTAAGGGCGCCGTCGACCGCGAAACCAAAATTCGGCGCGGCTTCGCGGTGCGGGCGCTGGCCGCGGACCGTGTAGCGGTGGAGCACTTCGCACTTAACACCAGCGATATGCTGTGGAGCGGCGGGCTTTGGGCTGTCACCTGCAGCGCGCCGCGGGCGGGCAGGGCCTACTCGATTCCGTTGGGCGATGGTTCGGCGTGGGACTACACCACGCTTGTCGCGTTTCAGACTTGGGCTGGCGGGCGCGGCGGCCGAGGATTTGAGGACCCACAGTTCTCCTTCCGGCGGGATCGGTACGTGCTCGAACCTTCCGGCCGCGAGAACAAACGTCTGCTCAAGGCCGATCCCGGCATACTCGCCCTGCATGACGTCCGATCGCGACTCCTGTTTGCCAAGCATGCCCCCTACGAGCGGGCCGCCGCCGCGGCGTATCCGCTCGGCGCCAACGTCGCGCTCTACACCAGCGCGAGCGTCGTGGAGATGGAGACCATGGGACCCGGCGTCACTTTGAAGCCCGGCGAATCCGTCCGTCACACGGAAGTCTGGGTGCTACGCACGGGGCAGGCTCGCCCGCTGTCCAGCGCGGGGTTGCGCAGACTCTTCGCTTGACGTCGATGCCGACGGTGCTGTGCTTTGGCGAGATCCTTTGGGACGTCCTGCCGCAGGGACGCTTCCCGGGCGGGGCCCCGCTCAACGTCGCCTGTCAGCTGCAGGGCCTGGGTGTCAGGC
>JASHTN010000308.1 GCA_030040525.1 Gammaproteobacteria bacterium
GGGCCCCGGGGAGCGAAGTTGCGCCAGATCCGGACCGAGGTCCTTAGGAAGATCTTAGGAAGTGGTGAAATCCTGCGTGCCGACATGGGTGCGACAGCCCCCGGTTGAGTTACGCGAGCACCCACGCCGCTCGGATTTGCCGTCATGGGTCGAGTGGGCGCATGCTTTTCGCAACCCCCAGGGCGCGCAGCGCAGACCTGTGAGCCCGGAAGAAAACCGCCGCGTACCCCTGTCCACCGAGGTCTCACCCCGCGGGACTGAAGTGGATCCGCAGCTGTCCGCCTGCGCGCAGGACGGCCCACCCCCAGGCGAGCTCCGCAAGACCTCGGCCCCCGAGCGGCGCCGGAGCGCGGCCGGACGAGGGCGAGCGGACGAGTCACCGGGCAGCGCAGAGCGGCTGGCGGTCGGCGAGTTACTGGGCGGCCGCTACCGCATCGAGCGAGAGCTCGGTGAGGGGGGAATGGGGGTGGTGTACCTGGCCGCCGATGAGCAGGTGCCCGGCGAGAAGTTCGCCATCAAGGTGTTGAAGAGGGGGCTCGACCCCGACGCCCTCGCACTGCTGCGCGAGGAGGCTCGCAAGACGCGCAAGCTCAGCCATCCGAACATCGTCGATGTGCATTCGGTCAATGTTGACGGTGACAGGCTATACGTGTTGATGGAGTTTCTCGAAGGCAAGTCGCTCCACACACTGCTCGATGAGGAGTTTGGCCGGGGCATGCCCTTCAGCCATGCCTGGCCGATCATCGAGGATGTGGGCACAGCGTTGGGCAACGCGCACGACCACAACGTGATCCATAGTGACTTGAAGCCCGCGAATGTGTTCGTGACCACGTCGGGGAGGTCGAAACTGCTCGACTTCGGCATTGCGCGGGTGTCACGTGGCCGGCTGCTCCACGCCCGGTCCGGACTGCGCGCGCTCACCCCCGCCTATGCCAGCTGCGAGATGCTCGAGGGAAAGGAGGCGGACCGTCGCGATGACATTTACTCCTTCGCCTGCGTGATCTACGAGATGCTGTGCGGGGAGCGCCCATTCCGGGAAGGCACCGCGCTCGAGGCCCGTGAAGCGGGTACCAGGGTTCCCCAGCTCGAGGGGCTGTCGCAGGGACAGAATGCGGCGCTTGCCCATGCGCTCTCCTTTGAGCGTGCAGCGCGTACCGCATCCGTGGAGAAGCTCCTCAAGGGACTCGCCGCCGGGCACCCGACCCGCAGTCGCGCGGCGACGCTCCTCGGCGGCACGCTCATTGCGCTCGCGGCCGCGGCGGGTCTGACGTACCTGGTCGTCGCAAAGCTCGCGGTGCCCCGGTATTCGGTAGTGGTTGCGGGAGCGCCCTCGAACGCTCAGCAAGCCGCACCGCCTGCAGCCGCTGCCAGTCCCGCGACCGGTGCCTCCAACCCGTCGGGACAATCGATCGCGGTGCTCCCCTTCGTGAACATGAGCGCGGACCCGAAGCAGGAGTACTTCTCGGACGGCCTCTCCGAAGAGCTGATAGACCACCTCGTGCAAGGTACGGAACTGAAGGTCATCGCGCGCACGTCGTCGTTCCAGTTCAGGGGCAGGAACGAAGATGCACGCTCGATCGCTCGGGCGCTCAGCGTCACGCATCTGCTGGAGGGCAGTGTCCGCAAGGAGGGCCAGCAGCTGCGCATCACGGCGCAGTTGGTTCGCGGCTTGGATGGAGTGCAGATGTGGTCACAGACCTACGATCGCAATCTCGTCGACATCTTCAAGGTGCAGAACGAGATCGCTGAGGAGGTTGCCCAGGCGCTGCGGGTCGCTTTGCGGAACGGCTACCCGGCAATGAGCCGCGAACCCGACGTGCGGGCGTACAACCTCGTTCTGGAGGGAAACTACTTCAAGGCACGCCGGACCTTGCGCGATGTCGAAAAAGCCAGCCGGCTCTATCAGCAGGCGATCGAAATCAACCCCGGCTACGCGCTGGCGTGGGCACGGCTTGCGAGCGCATATTTGGTCGAGGAAATCCTCAGAGGACAGCCATCGGAGGCGCAAAGCAGGCGGGTTCTCGATGCGTTGAACCGCGCCATCCGACTCGACCCGAATCTCGCCTGGGCCTACTACACGCGGGCCGGTTTCCAGGGAAGCGTTGCGTGGAATTGGGCGGCTGCGAAGGCGGACACGGAGCGCGTGCGCCAGATCGACCCCCGGTTCGGCTATCTGCCAAGCGCCCTGGGCGACATCGCACTCGTGTTCGGGGACGTGAGCCGGGCCGTCGAGTTGTACCGGGACGGGCTGACGCGAAATCCGCTCGATCCGAACATGCTGAACTCTCTGGGGGTGGCGCTCTGCGCAGCCAACCTTCTGCAGGAGTGTCTGCAGGCCCGGCTGAACCTCATGCAGCTGCATCCGGAATTCGGCGGGGTGAGCCGTGCGGTTGGCACCGCTCACCTGTACCTTGGCCAGCTCGCCGCAGCGTTCAAAGCGATGCAGAGCGAACCGAACGAGGACTACAGGCTGCGTGGCCTCGCGGCAATCTACTGGGCGATGGGGCGCCGTGCCGAGTCCAATGCCGCCCTGAGCTCCCTTACCGCCAGATCCGCCTCGACCGATCCATACGGAATCGCCGCGATCCACGCCTATCGCGGCGAGATCGACCAGGCCTTCCAGTGGCTCGAGCGCGCGTATCGTGCCCATGATTACGGCATGCTCGACCTCAAAACAGACCCGCTGCTGCGAAACCTGCACGGCGATCCGCGGTTCCAGGAGTTGCTGAGCCGGATGAGGTTGACCGGCGACGGCCAGCCGGAGCGCGCAGGTGTCCAGACTGGAAATGTCGACTCCTGACCCTTATTGCCCTGCCTGAGACAAAAGAGGAGCTGCCTCAACATGGCCTCGAAGAGAACTGTCACGAGAACGGTGAACCAACGCCGGGCACTGAAAACCGTCCGCAGGCTGACTCGGCGCGCACAAACCGAGCTGCAGGCGCTGCTGCGGAGTCATCGGACCGGAACCATCACGCGGAGGAAACTCGACACCGGGCTGAAGGAGCTGCGCAGACGTTTGCAGAAGATAGCCATGCACGAATTCCGGCTCTAGCAGCCAGAGACTGCGGAATCTGCCGGGTGGGCCGAGCTTCGCTGAAATTGCAGAGCGCATCCTGCCAGACCGTGTACTGGGAGAGCGGCGAGCTGCGGATCGCGAATTACCTCACCCGCAGGACGTTCGCCGCGAGTCCCGCAGCGCTGGAGGTGATCCGGTTCTTCTCCAGCCCGCGGACCATCCAGGATGCGCTCTTCGAATTCCGCTCCTACAGCCGCAGGAGCGTCGCCAAGGCAATACTGCAGATGATCGATGCCGAGCTGCTGCTCGAGTATGGCTCGGCCGAATGGCAACGGGACGAGCTGGTCCAGTCGTCATGGCGCCCCTGGCTGCCGGAAGGCGGCTTTCACTTCATGA
Source organism: Gammaproteobacteria bacterium (assembly GCA_030040525.1). Taxonomy (GTDB): domain Bacteria; phylum Pseudomonadota; class Gammaproteobacteria; order Steroidobacterales; family Steroidobacteraceae; genus 13-2-20CM-66-19. The sequence continues at coordinate 3,413 of JASHTN010000308.1, forward strand.
CGAAGGACGCCGCGTACGTTCCCCGGGATTGGCCCATGGCGGAGAGACTCAAAACTCTTCCCTCGACTCCGGCACCACCGCAGTTCAAAAGGGTCAGCGGTGCTGAGACCATCCGGCTGCCCTGGCACGCAATGGCCGACGACGTTTTCTTCGAGACGCTGCACGCCCGGAGGACGCACCGAGAGTTCGCCAATGGGAAGCTATCCCTGCCGGATCTCTCGAGACTTTTGCAAACCACGTGGGGCGTCCAGGGCTACTTTCACACGGACATATTCGGCAAGCTGCCGTACAAGACCAGTCCTTCGGGCGGTGCCAGACACCCCGGCGAGGTCTATGTGGTCGCGCTTCGGGTTGACGGGCTGGAGAGAGCAACGTATCACTACCAGGCCAGGGACCACCGCTTGGCGCGACTTCCCGCGAAACTGAGTCCACGCCTCGCCAGTGCCTATTGTGCCGATCAGGGCTATATCGCCCGGGCGGCCGCGCTTTTCATCATGACAGCGGTGTTTGCGAGGACCATGTGGAAGTATGGCAGGGCTCGTGCATATCGGACTGTCCTGCTCGAGGCCGGCCATCTCTGTCAGACCTTCTGCCTCACGGCAACGCGGCTCGGGCTGGCTCCCTTCAGCACGGCTGCACTGAAGGACTCGTTGATCGAGAGGGACCTGGGACTGGACGGAATCTCTGAGTCGGTTCTCTACGTTGCAGGAGTCGGCCTGGTTGCGCGCCGCCACATTTAGTCCGCGTCACGCGCGGCTGTGAGCTCAGCGAGAGCTGCGCGCAATTCCCGCAAGCGCGGCGGTTTCCCAAGTACCCGGCTCACCTCCGGCACCTCATGCTGCGCGCCCGTCTGCTGGCCCCAACCGGTGAGCAGAATGATGGGAGTACGAGGCGCAATCGCGCGCACGGCGGCGGCCACCTGTCGACCGTCGACGTGAGGCATGCCAAGATCCGTGAGCACGACATCGAAAGGCTCGGTGCTCTGCTGCGCGGTGCGGAAGAGCTCGATGCCCTCCTGGCCGCCGCCGGCGGGTGTCACCCGATGGCCTTCCTCTCGGAGCGTGTTACTCAGCGAGTCACGCAACACCGGATCGTCGTCCACGACGAGTATGCGCAAGCCTGGCACCGGGACCTTCAGGACCGGCACCCGGCCGGTGGTTGCCGTGGCCCCGCTAGTCACCGGAAACAGCAGCCGTATCGTCGTGCCCCTCCCCGGCCGGCTGTCGATCTCGAGCGTCGCGCCGTGACGCTGCGCCATCCCGAAGACCATCGCCAGGCCGAGTCCCGTGCCGCGCTCGCCCTTGGTGGTGAAGAAGGGCTCGAGGCAGCGCCGACGTGTCTCCTCGTCCATCCCGATACCGGAGTCGCTGACCTCCAGGAGCACGCTCCGCGCCGTGATGCCATCCTCGGCATCTCTCGTCAGCAGGCTGGAGCGAACTGTGATGACGCCGCCGTCAGGGGAGGCGTCCACCGCATTGAAGATGAGATTCGTGATGGCATCGCGTATTTCGTGCTCCGCGCCCACGATTTCCGGCAGCTCGGGCGCCAGCTCGGCTTTCAGCTCGATCATGACGCCTCTGCGTTGCGGCTGATCGCTCCACCGGGCGCGCGTCAGCTCGATGACCTGCTGGGCGAGCGCGTTCAGCTCCACATTCGCGCGCTGGCGTTTGAGGTCTTGCGGTCGATAGAACTCACGCATGCGCCCGACGGTTTGCGCCACGTCATCGATGGCGCGCTGTATGGTCACCAGCCGGGCGCGTCCCTCCGCGCTCAGGCCGCTCTCGTGCTCGAGCATCGATTCGGTGTAGAGAGCTATCGGTGAGATTGCGTTATTGATGTCGTGCGCGATGCCGCTCGCCATCTGTCCGAGCGCGCGCAATCGCTCCTGCTGGATGAGCGCCTGCTGCGCCTGGCGCAACGCCTCGTTGCTGCTTTCGAGCTCGCGGGTTCGCGCCAGCACCCGGTCCTCGAGATCGCGCGTGAGATCCTCCAGCTTGAGATTGGTCTCTCGCAATGTGTCGCGGGTGGCTGTCAGCTCCTCGTTGCGCTCCATGGCGGCCTCGTACGTGGAGAGCAACAGGTTGAGAATCTGCAGTCGGTCCGCGGTGATGAAGTGCTTCTGCCCGCCGAACACGATCTCCAGGCCCATGCCCGGCTGATCGCTTTGACGCATTTGGCTGTTGACCAGCACGAACTGGATGCGGCGCAGCAGCTGCTCTTCCTCGTAAGGCTTGAGTATGAAATTGTCTGCCCGGCACTCGAGCCCGCGAATCACATCCTGCGGGTCCGACAGGGTCGTGACGAGAATGACCGGCACCCCGCTCAGCCGCGGATCCTCCTTGACCCGGCGGCACAGCTCGTAGCCGTCCATCTCCGGCATGACGATATCGCTGACCAGGAGCGCCGGCCGATGGCGCCGGGCGGCTTCGAGAGCCAGCCGCCCGTTCGCAGTGGCCGTCACCCGGTAGGCATGGCGTTCGAGAATGACCTGCAACCGCTGCAGCTGCGTAGGGCTATCCTCGGCGATGAGAATTTCCAGTGCGCCCGGCACTCTCTTCGCGCTACTCATGACTTGATCTCTCCATGCGGCGGCGCTCGACTGCGACCTGCGCAATGAGTGCACCGGCGATCCGGTCCGCGGGCAACACCAGCGCCGCGGCGCCCTGCTCGATGGCCTCACCCGGCATGCCGTGCACGACCGACGTGTCGCGATCCTGCGCAATGGTGCAGGCACCTCGATCCCTCATCTGTTTCAATTCTGCAGCGCCATCCCTGCCCATGCCGGTGAGCAGCACGCCGATAGCGCTCGGACCGCAGGTGTTGGCCAGCGAACGGAACAGGTACGAGACCGCCGGGCGCAATCCCGCTTCGGGCGCTTCGCGCGCCAGCAGCAGACGCCCGCCGGCGTCCACGGCCAGATGAAAGTCATCCGGAGCGACGTATGCATGCCCAGGCAGCGGCGCGGCACCATGCGCCGCGATGTGTACCCGCAGGCCGGTAGTCTCGTTGAGCCACTCCACCATGCCCGCGAGAAACCCCGGTGCAATGTGCTGCACGATGAGCAGTGGCACCGGGAAGTCCCTGGGCAACGCGGAGAGGATCGTCTGCAGAACCGGCGGTCCACCGGTGGATGCACCGATGCCGATCAATCGGACGCCCGGAGCTGCAGCCCGGGCGGCTGCTGGATCCCTCTCCAACGGCGGCGCCGTGGCCGGCGTGCGCCGCCGGCTCCAGCGCCGCACGACTTTGACTTCCGCCATCAGGCGCACGGTCTGCAGCAGATTGTGCCGTTGCTGCTCGAAATCGGGCCCGAGCGCCACCGGCTTTGCCACACACGCCACGGCGCCCGCCTCCATGGAACGGAAGGCGACCGCCAACTCGCGCGGATCGGCGGTCGCCGTGCAGATGATGATCGGCAGCGGCCGAGTCTCCATGATTCGCCGCGTCGTCTCGAAGCCATCCAGGTTCGGCATGTGAATGTCGACCAGCAGCACGTCGGGCCGACTGCCGGCGCGGTCGAGAAAATCGATTGCAGCCTGCCCGTCGCTGACCGCGGCAATGACTTCAAAATCGGCGGCGGCATTCAGCAGCTGCACCAGCAACGCGCGCATGACCGGCGAATCGTCCGCCACGAGCACCTTGATCCTGTCGGCCGGCATGCTTGCGTCCGCTACAGCAGCCGGCGCAGCGCCGCCAGCAGGTCATCCTGATCCAGGCTGCTCTTCACCAGATAGGCATTGGCACCGACCTCGATACCGCGCTCCCGGTCCTCGCGGGACTCCAAAGCCGTCACCAGCACGACGGGGATCTCCGCCAGCGTCCGGTCGGCACGGATTTTTGCGGTCAGATCGAAGCCGTTCAGGCGCGGCATTTCCACATCCGAGACGACCAGATCGAAACGCTCGGCGCGCAATGCCGTGAACGCATCGATGCCGTCCACCGCGGTGCTCACCTCGTATCCCGCCGACTCGAGTATGCCCTTCAGCAGCATGCGCGAAGTGATCGAGTCCTCGGCGACCAGGATCCTCCGGGCTGCCGCCTGAGGCTCCGTCGACTCGAGCTGCGCCGTATCGGCTGCAGCGGGCGATGCGCCTGCGCTTCTCGCGCCCTTGAGCAGATCGGGCACATTGAGGATCGGCGCCACCTCGCCCGAGCCCAATACAGTGGCGCCGGCGATGTTGCGCACGCGGGCCAAGGGCTTTGCAAAGCGCTTGACGAGCACCTCGCGCTCGTCGAGCACTTCGTGCACCGCGAAGGCAACGGTTTGCTCGCCTACGCCGAGCACGAGAACCAGGCCCGGCGCCGTGCCGCCGGCATGGCGGTGCCCGGATGGCAGCTGCAGGATCTCGGCGAGATCCACCAGCGCCACAGCACGCCCGTCCAGCGCCAAGGTCCTGCGGCCTTCCACCGTTTGCACGTCCTGAGGCTTGAAGCGTGTGACGCGCTCCACGTGTGCTGTCGGTACGATGAACAGCCGCTGGGCGGCCCGAATGAGAACTCCGCGAAACGTCGCCAGGGTCAAAGGAACGATCATGCGGATGACCGTGCCTGCGCCCCGCCGGCTCTCGATCGCCACGCGCCCGCCCAGCTTCTCGGTCTTCTCCCGCACGATCGCCAGCCCCAGACCGCGACCGGACAGCTGGGTGATGATCGGGCTCGTGGAAACGTCGGCTTCGAACACCAGTCCGAGGGCGGCGGATTCTGCGTTCGGCCCGGAAGCCTCCGGAACCGGCAGGCCGCGCCTGCCGGCGGCGAGCCTGAGCTTTTCGAGGTCGACGCCGGCGCCATCGTCGCTGACCGAGATCTCGATCTGGTTGCCGTCGATCGGCGAGACAGCGACAGTGATCGCGGCCTGCGGCGGTTTCCCGGCGCGCTGCCGCTGCTCGGGCGTCTCAACGCCGTGATCGACGCAGTTGCGAAGCAGGTGAATGAGCGGATCCTTCAGTTCCTCGAGGATGCGCTTGTCAATCGTGATCTCCTCGCCGCGGATCGTCAGCGCTGCCTCCTTGCCCTGATCGCGGCACAAGTCCCGAACGACCTTGAACAGCAGGGCGCTGAGTGTCGACAGCGGCAGCATGAGCAGCTTCTTGGAGTTTTCCAGCAGCTCATCGACCAGCCTTGCCACCAGCAGGCGGCTCTGCTCTGCAGTGCGGCGCAGGCCTGTCACGCTCCCTTCGAGGGTCCGCAGGTAATCGTGGTTCCACTCGAAGAACTCCGCGAGCTCATGCGAGTCCGACGTCGCGCCGTCGCGGCCGCGCTCACCGGCCTGCCGCAGCTGGCGCAACCGCGGTTGGACCCGGCTCCATTGCTTGCGCCACTGCTCAAAACGGGCTTCCAGTGCCCCGAGGTCCGCCGCCCACTGGTCCGCGGTAAGTTTCGCCGCCAGCATCTCCTCCGCTTCCCGCAGGCGTGCGTCGAGCGCGCTCACCGCGATGCGCACGGTTTCAGCCTCGCCTGGCGGCGTCGAGACGAGCGGTTGCGCCGC
>JASHTN010000309.1 GCA_030040525.1 Gammaproteobacteria bacterium
GGCGATCTGTTCCTGCGAGGCGGAGAGATTGCCCTGCATGTGCGGCAGGGCGACGTTGGCGATGGTGCCGTCGATCGCCTGGATGACGGTGGCGAGCATGATCGACAGCGTGATCATGCCCCGATGCGCAACTGCCTCGGGCCGGACGGATTGTGTCACTCCGCCGGCAGGATACTCCCGCGCCGCCCGCAGCGTCCCGACCCGGCCAAGGGCCGCGGACTGCGACCCCTAGCCGGCAGCGCCGGTCATTCGCTCCTGGCCGGCGGCTCCGCCCTGATCTCACCCCGCAGCGCGCCGTCCGGCGCGGTGGGAGTCGCAACGCTCACGGACCATCGGCCCGCCTCGAGGCCGGCCACGTCGCCCGCGCCGAGGTGGGCGAGCTCGGCCGACCAGTGACCCATGGCGACGCTGTCCTTGACGAGTGCCAGTGTCACGCCGGCGCTGCCCGCCTGCGCCGCCATCGCATCGTCGACACCCGAGGAGTTGACCTGGATGGTGAGCGTGCCGGCGGCGGTGTCGAGCGTGGTGGCGGCTACGCCCTGGGCCGTGAGGCCGAGCTCGACGGCCGCGGGCACCGCGGCCAGAGGCGAGAAGCTCACCTTGATGTTGTCGGGTGCGAGCTGCCCGCGCACCTCGCCGCCGGGATGCGCGGCGGAGGTCGCGATGACGTAGAGCCTGCCCTGCATCAGCGCGGTGAGCTGCTCGGCGGTGAAGACCGTACGGGCCGGCACCTGCCAGTCAGCCCCACCCGCCGCGCGTGGCGTGAGCGCGAGCAGCGCTGCGCCGCTCGAGCCCGCGAACCCCTCGTTGATGGTCACCGCACTGGCGGTGAAGCCCTGCAGCGAGACGCTGCCGCTCACCTCACCGGTGTCCGCCCGCGCGGTCAGCTGCGCCTTGCCCGAAGCGCGCGAGTCCGGCGCGGGAAAGATCTGCGCAGGGTCCATCACGGCCGCCGCGCCCGCCGGGTTCTGCACGGTGATGGTGACCGCGGGACTGGTCGCGGTGCCGTTCACGCTGTCCACGGCCGTGGCGGTGACCGAGTGCATGCCATTGGCGACCGTCGTGCTGTTCCAGTTGAAGGTGTACGGCGAGGTCATCACCGTCCCCACGGTCGTCCCGTCGACCATGAACTCGACCTCGGTGATCGTGAGTCCGTAGGTCGCATTGGCCGTGGCGGTCGCGGTGAGCGCGACGGTGCCGCTCACCGTCGCCCCGGAGGCGGGCGCGGTCAGTGTGACGGTCGGCGCCGGGCACGGCGCGTAACTGCCGCCGCACGGCGTCGTGCCGGAGCCGCCGCCGCTGCTGCTGCCGCCGCCGTAGCCGCCGCAGGCGTCGAGGATCAGCGGCAGTGCCAGCAGCGCCGCGAGTATGAGGAAGATCGGCAGCGCCGGTCGCGGACCGTGGATGCGTCGCATGTGCAGCCCCTTGAGTGCCATCCCTGCTGGTAAGTGGCAGCGGGGCCTGCGACGGTTTCAAGGGCCGGCGGCGGCTGTTGGTCTCAGGTGGGCTTGCCCGGCTCGCCGCCCTTGCCCGGCTCGCTCGAGTCCGCCGGCCGGCGGCGCAGCTCGCGCGGCAGCGTGAAGAGCACGCGCTCCTCGCGCCCGAGGACCTCGCGCGGCACCTCTGCCCCCCAGCTCCGCAGCCGCTCGATCACCTGCTGCACCAGCAGCTCCGGGGCCGAGGCGCCCGCGGTCACGCCGACCGCGCGCTTCGCGGTGAACCACTCGGCATGCAGGTCCTCCGGACCATCGACGAGGTAGCCGGGGATGCCGGCACGCTCGGCGAGCTCACGCAGCCGGTTGGAGTTGGAGCTGGCGCGTGAGCCCACCACGACCAGCACGTCACAGCTCTCGAGCAGCTTCTTCACGGCGTCCTGGCGGTTCTGCGTGGCGTAGCAGATGTCCTCGCGCCGCGGCGTGGCCAGCCCCGGGAAGCGTGCGCGCAGCGCCGCCACGATCTCCGCGGTGTCGTCCATCGACAGCGTCGTCTGGGTGACGAAGGCGAGGCGCGCCGCATCGCGCACGGCAAGCCCGGCGACGTCGCCGACGCTCTGCACCAGATGCATACGCCCGCCGCCCGAGGTATCGAAGCGCCCCAGCGTGCCCTCGACTTCCGGGTGCCCGGCGTGCCCGATCAGGATCACGTCGCGCCCCTCGCGCGCGTAGCGCTGCACCTCCATGTGCACCTTGGTGACCAGCGGGCAGGTGGCGTCGAACACCGCGAGCCCGCGCTGCTGCGCTTCCACCTCCACCGCATGCGACACGCCGTGCGCGGAGAAGATCACGGTGGCGCCGGCAGGCACCTCGGCGAGCTCCTCGACGAAGATCGCGCCGAGTGTGCGCAGCCGCTCGACGACGTAACGGTTGTGGACCACCTCATGCCGCACGTAGACCGGCGCGCCGAAGAGCTCCAGCGCCCGCTCGACGATGTCGATGGCGCGGTCGACCCCGGCGCAGAAGCCGCGCGGATTGGCGAGCAACAGCTGCATCAGACCCGTCCTTGGCCGCGAGCGCGGCCCTCGAGCCACGCGTCGGCAAGCAACACCACGGCTCCCACGGTGATCGCCGAGTCGGCGAGATTGAACGCCGGAAAGTAGTGGTCTCGCCAGTGTAAATAGATGAAATCGACGACACGGCCGGTCGTCAACCGGTCGATCATGTTGCCGAGCGCCCCGCCGGTGATCAGGCACAGCGCGCAGGCGAGCCCACCGTGCACCGCGGCAGGCAGCCGCCGCAGCCACATGAGCAGCACCGCGCTCACCGCCAGCGCCAGCACCACGAACAGCCAGCGCTGCCAGCCCGAGGCCCCGGCCAGCAGGCTGAAGGCCGCCCCGGTGTTGTAGGTCAGGATGATGTCCAGCATCCGCAGCACGTGTACCCGCTCGAACGGAACGAAATGATGCACCATCCAGGCCTTGGCGAGCTGATCGAGCACGATCACGAGCAGTGCGAGCGGCAGCCAGCGCCAGCCGCTCGCCGCCGCCGGCAGCTGCCTCGCCGCCGGCTGCGCTCCAGCCCGCGGCCCGGATTCGCCAGGGTGCGCGTCACTCATGCGTAGCGCCCTATCATGGGTACCGCCGCATCATACGTACCGCCGCTGCTCGCCGGGACCTTCAATGTTGCCGACGCAGCGCCTGCACAGCTGCGGATGCCGGGGATCGCTGCCGACATCCGGCCGGCGGTGCCAGCAGCGCACGCACTTGGGATCGCGGCTCGGAGCGACCGCGATCCACACGCCGGGGCGCCCGGTCGCGGCAGCAGGCACCGCGGCGGCGGGTGCGGCGCCGACCTCGTGAACGCGCGCCTCGGAAGTGATGAAGAGAAACCGCAGCTCCTCTGCGAGTGCGGCGAACGGCCCGAGCTCACCGGGCAGACAGAACACCTCGACCACGGCATCGAGCGGCGCGCCAATTGCGCCCGCGTCGCGCAGCTTCTCGAGCTCCCGCGTCACGTCGCTGCGCAGCTTGAGGAGCGCGTCCCAGTCGATGGTCTCGGCGGGCAGCGCCGGCAGCTCGTGCCAGGTGGCATGGAACACCGACTCCGCGCGCTGCCCCGGCAGATGCCGCCAGACCTCCTCTGCCGTGAACGACAGAATCGGGGCGAGCCAGCGCACCATGCTCTCGGCGATGTGGTGAATCGCGGTCTGCGCCGAGCGGCGCGCCGGCCCGTCGCGCGGCGTTGTGTACATGCGGTCCTTGATGACGTCGAGATAGAAGCTGCCGAGATCGACGCTGCAGAAGTTGTGCACCTTCTGGTAGATGAGATGGAAGGTGTAGGCGCGGTAGGCCTCGAGCACGTCCGCCTGGAGCGCGGCGCTCCTCGCCAGGATCCAGCGATCGAGCGCCAGCAGCTGCGCCACGGGGCGCGCGTCGCGCGCCGGATCGTAGCCGGCGAGATTACCGAGCAGAAACCTGAGCGTGTTGCGCATGCGGCGGTAGGAATCCGCCATCCGCTTGAGGATCTCGTCCGAGACGCTCATCTCGTTCGCGTAGTCGGTCGCCGAGACCCACAGTCGCAGCACGTCCGCTCCCAGGCTGTTCATGACTCTCTGCGGCGCAACCACGTTGCCCAGGGACT
>JASHTN010000310.1 GCA_030040525.1 Gammaproteobacteria bacterium
GCGTTGCCGCCGCCGAGCACCGACTCGAGCCGCTCGAGCGCGACCGACAGCTCATGCACCGCCGCCGCGGCACTCGCATCGACATCGCCCCATGACAGGCGGCCGCCGCCTGCCGCGCCACGCCCGGCTGCCGCGCGCAGTCGCTGCAGCGGCGCATCGACCGCGCGCAGCGTCTCCGGCAACGCCCGCCGCGCGGCGTCCTCCCCCGGCGCAGTCCCGGCAGAGTGCCTGAGCTCCGCGAGCGCATCCTTCAGCAGACTCTCCACCTGCCGGCTGCCGACGCTCGCGCCGAAGAACTGCGTGGCGAGGTCGGGGATCTGGTGCGCCTCATCGAGAATCACGGCGTCGGCCGAGCCGAGGAGATCGCCGAAGCCGTCCTCCTTCAGCGCCAGGTCGGCGAGCAGCAGGTGATGATTGACGATCACGATGTCGGCCTCGAGCGCCTCGCGGCGCGCGAGTGCGACGTGACAACGCGAGATCTCCGGACAGCGCTGACTCAGGCAGCTCTCGCGCGTCGAGGTGATATCGCCCCACACGGCGTGGGAATCCGACAGGCCGCGCACCTCGGCGAGATCGCCGCGGCGGGTGGTGAGCGCCCAGCGGCGGATGCGCTGGAGCATCGTGCGGTTGCCGCGCGCGCGCGGTGGCAGGCCGGCCGCCGTCATCGACAGCTGCTCGCCGCCGTCGGCGGCCCGCCCGAGCCGGTAGCGGCACAGGTAATTGGCGCGTCCCTTGAGGAGCGCGACGCGCGCGGGGCGTCCGAGAGCCGCGCTGACGAGCGGCAGGTCCTTGGCGAACAGCTGGTCCTGCAGCGTGCGCGTGCCGGTGGAGATCAACACGCGCAGACCCGCCAGCAGTGCGGGCACCAGGTAAGCGAAGGTCTTGCCGGTGCCGGTCCCGGCTTCCACCACCAGCGTCTCGCGTGCCGCGAGCGCCGCGGCGATCCGCTCCGCCATGCGCAGCTGCTCGCGGCGCACCTTGAAGTCGCCGAGCGCGCGCTGGAGCGGCCCGCCCGCCCCGAATATGTCCTCCAGGTCCAACATCGGTACGCGCGATGCCGCGCCGCTTAAGCCGGCGGGCATCCTCGCGCGTCCAGCGCACGCGTGTCGAGAGGCATATGTTTCTGAATTTCCTGCAAAGTGCCCCGCTCCACCGTGCGCGAACGCCACGTGCGACGATCGAGGCCGCGTCGGTACTGTAGCAGGCCGCCTGCGCCGGCCGCGATATACTTAGGGGTTAATAACGGCACAGTTTGACGGCAGCGCCGCGCGAGGCGCGCCGCCCACAACGAGGAGCCGACGATGGCCACAGCTGCGCATACCATGACCCCGCTGCCCGAGCTGTGTGGCGCCGTGACCGCCTGGGTGAGCTCGGTGCGCGAGCTGACGCAGCCTGCAGCGGTGCACTGGTGCGAGGGCACGGAAGCGGAAGCGCGCGAGCTCACCGCGGGGCTGCTGCGCGCCGGCGAGCTCCTGCCGCTCAATGCCGCCAAGTTCCCGGGCTGCCACCTGTATCGCTCCAAGCCGAGCGATGTGGCGCGCGTCGAGCACCTCACCTACATCTGCACGCGCTCGCAGGAGGATGCCGGCCCCAACAACCACTGGATGGACCCGCAGGCGGCGCGCGCGAAGATGCGCGAGCTATTCCGCGGCTGCATGCGCGGCCGCACCCTCTACGTGATTCCCTACTGCATGGGCCCGCTCGGCTCGCCGCTCGCGCGCTGCGGCGTCGAGATCACCGACAGCCCGTACGTCGTCATCAACATGCTGGTCATGACCCGCGCCGGGCGCGCCGCGCTCGAGCGCATCGCCCGCGACGGCAGCTTCGTGCGCGGACTGCACTCGATCGGTGAGCTCGACCCCGAGCGACGCTTCATCATGCACTTTCCCGAGGAGCTCGCGATCGAGAGCTACGGCTCCGGCTATGGCGGCAACGCCCTGCTCGGCAAGAAATGCCACGCGCTGCGCATCGCCAGCTGGCAGGCCCGAGAGGAAGGCTGGCTCGCCGAGCACATGCTCATCGTCGGCCTCGAGAGTCCGCGCGGCGAGACCCATTACCTGGCGTGCGCGTTTCCGTCCGCCTGCGGCAAGACCAACCTCGCCATGCTGATTCCGCCGGCCTCGCTCCCGGGCTGGCGCGTGTTCACCGTGGGCGACGACATCGCCTGGCTGCATCCGGGCGCCGACGGGCGCTTGTGGGCCATCAATCCCGAGGCCGGGCTCTTCGGTGTCGTGCCCGGCACCAACCCCGAGACCAACCGCAACGCCTACGACATGATCCGCCGCGACACGCTCTTCACCAACGTTGCCCTCACAGCCGACAGCCAGCCGTGGTGGGAGGGGCTGAAGAGCGGCAAGCCCGTGACCGACTGGCAGGGGCGGCCGTACGACCCGGCGCGCGGGCCCGCCGCGCATCCCAACGCGCGCTTCACCGTATCCGCGAAACGCAACCCCGGCTACTCGCCCCACGCCGAGGATGCGCGCGGCGTGCCGATCACCGCGCTGGTGTTCGGCGGCCGGCGGCGCGAGGTGGCGCCGCTCGTCTACGAGGCGCGCGACTGGGCGCATGGCGTGCTGGTCGGCGCTTCAGTCGCCTCCGAGACCACCGCCGCGATGGTCGGCCAGCCGGGCGTGCTGCGGCGCGACCCGATGGCCATGCAGCCGTTCTGCGGCTACAACTTCGCCGACTACTGGCAGCACTGGCTGAACGTCGGCGCGACGCTCACAAGAGCGCCGCGCATCTATCACGTCAACTGGTTCCGGCGCGATGCCGAGGGCCGGTTCCTCTGGCCGGGATACGGCGAGAACCTGCGCGTGCTCGCCTGGATGCTCGAGCGCTGCGCCGGCCGCGCCGGGGCGAGCGAGTCTGCGATCGGCCAGCTGCCGCGTGTGGAGGATCTGAACGTCGCCGGTCTCGACCTCAAACCCGGGGCGCTCGCGGCGCTGCTCGCGGTCGATCCGGCGCTGTGGCGCCAGGAGCTCGCCGACATCCGCGAGTACCTGGGCCGCTATGGCTCGCGTCTGCCGGCGGCGCTGCTCAAGGAGCTCGAGACTTCCGCGCGGCGGCTCGGCTAGCTGCGACCGGCTGGCGCGGCGCGCCCTTTCAGACCTCTTCGCAGTTGAAGCGGATGGTCTGAGGTGAGCCGGGCTCCGGCAGCCGCCCGAGCCCGATCATGCCCTGACCCTTGAGCTGCAGGCTGTCGCGGCGCACGAAGGACTCCTCGCCGTCGGCGGTCTGCACGAACGTGCCGTTGGTGCTCTGGTCGATGAGCACGAACTTGTTGCGGCTGATCTCGATGCGGGCGTGCAGGCGCGAGATGAGATTGCCCTTGACCACCACGTTGTTGTCCTCGGCCCGGCCGATGGTGATGCTGGAATGGCGCTCGTCGACTACCAGCTCCTGGTCCTGACAGCGCAGCCGCAGACGCATCGGACGCGCGACACGCGCGTCGGTGGCGATGCCCGGCACCATACTGGTCACGTCCTCGGTCTGCCATAGCACCTCGTAGAGCGCGACCTCGCTCCCCTGCCCCTTGAGCGTTGCGATGTCGATCTGCCGGCAGGAGGCGCGCCACTCGGGTGACAGCTTCTCGACCGTGGCCGCGGTGGTCACGATCTGTCCGGCCTTCGCCTGACTCGTCATGCGGTTGGCGGTGTGCACCGCCGCGCCGAACACGTCGCGGTTCTCGAGCATTACCGGGCCGAAGTGACAGCCGACGCGGATTGCCACCGGCTGACCGTCGACCTTGAGCTGGGCGTGCGTCGAGATCTGCTGCTGCATCTGCGCGGCGGCGTTGAGAGCGGCGTCGGCGGTCGGGAAGGTGGCCATCACCTCATCGCCCATGGTCTTGATGACCGTGCCCTGGCGCTGCTCGGTGGCGCTGCGCATCACCTCGATGCAGATGGCGACCATGTCGCGGGCGCGCAGGTCGCCCATGGTGTCATAGAGGCGCGTCGACCCGACCACGTCGGCAAAGAGAATCGCCAGCTCTATGTCCTTGCCCATGAGTGCGGCCGATTATACGCGAGCCCCTGCAGTGCGCCCCCTGTGACCGCACCCCCTGTCAACCGGCAGCCGCTGGCCCCCGGGGAGCGGCTA
>JASHTN010000311.1 GCA_030040525.1 Gammaproteobacteria bacterium
AGCTGCTGCAGCCATCCGCGCCGTCGTGAGACCATGGAGGCGGCGATCCACCGGCGCCTCGACGAGGAGCTCGGCTTGAGCTGCCCGCTGCGGTTCCTCTTCAAGTTCGAGTATCAGGCGCAGTTCGATGCGACCGGCGCCGAGCACGAGCTGTGCTCGGTGTACATCGGCCGCAGCGATGGACCGCCGCGCGTCAACCGCGAGGAGATTCGTGATTGGCGCTGGGTCAGCCCCGAGCGGCTGCAGCAGGAGTTCTCGGGGCCCAATGCGGCGCGCTTCACGCCGTGGTTCAGGCTCGAGTGGGAGCGCGCCTGGCGCGAGCACCGCGTGGCGTTGCGCGCGCTGTCGTAGCAAACTGTCGGGACCTTAAGGAGATCCGCCTTGGCCGTGCCGCTGCTACAGATGTACCGGGTTGGGCGCTATATCGCGGCACGCCGGCTGCGCGGCGAGAAGCGTTACCCGCTGGTGCTGATGCTCGAGCCGCTGTTCCAGTGCAATCTGGCCTGCGCGGGCTGCGGCAAGATCGACTACCCGAAGGAGGTGCTGCGCAAGCGCGTCAGCGTGGCTGATGCGCTGCACGCCGTGGACGAGTGCGGCGCTCCGATCGTCTCGATCGCGGGCGGCGAGCCGCTCATCGCGCACGAGACGCCGCAGATCGTGGCCGGGATCGTGGCGCGCCGCAGGTTCGTCTACCTCTGCACCAACGCGCTGCTGCTCGCGCGTCACATCGACGAGTACCGACCGTCGCCCTACCTGACTTTCTCCATCCACCTCGACGGCGAGCGCCGCCGTCACGACGAGTCGGTGTGTCAGGAGGGGGTGTTCGACAAGGCGGTCGCGGCCATCCGGCTGGCACGGGCGCGCGGCTTTCGCGTCACCATCAACTGCACGCTGTTCAATGACGCCGACCCGGACGAAGTGGCGCGGTTCTTCGATGCCGCGACCGCGCTGGGCGTCGAGGGCATCACCGTCTCGCCCGGCTACAGCTACCAGCACGCACCGCGCCAGGACGTGTTCCTGGGGCGCAACACCAGCAAGCGGCTGTTCCGCGAGATCTTCCGGCGCGGGCGCGCGCGGCCGCGGCGCCGGCGCTGGTCGTTCAATCACTCCGGGCTGTTCCTCGATTTCCTGGCCGGCAACCAGTCGTACCAGTGCACGCCCTGGAGCAATCCGACCTATAACGTCTTCGGCTGGCAGCGGCCGTGTTACCTGCTCACCGACGAGGGCAGCGCGCCCACCTTCCGCTCGCTCATGGATGACACCGACTGGGACCACTACGGCGTGGGGCGCAATCCGCTGTGCAACAACTGCATGGCGCATTGCGGCTATGAGGGGACGGCGGTCGACGACAGCTTCGCCCATCCGCTCAAGGCTCTGAAGGTGTTGCTGCGTGGACCGCGGCTCAGCGGGCCGATGGCGCCTGATCCTCCGGTCCTGTATGCCGAACGCGATCGCTAGCGCCGCCGATCTCCGCCGGGAGGAGCGCGCGGTGCCGGCACCCGCCGGCTTTGCGGCACAGCTCAGCGCCTGGCGATCGCGCATGGAGCAGGCGCTCGATGCGCGACTGCCCGCAGCCGACGCGGCACCGGCACGCCTGCACGCGGCGATGCGTTACAGTGTCCTCAATGGCGGCAAGCGCGTGCGGCCGATGCTGGTGTTTGCGACCGCGCACGCCATCGGACTCGAGGAAGCACAGGTCGAAGCCGCCGCCTGTGCGCTCGAGTTCGTACATGCCTACTCGCTGGTGCACGACGACCTGCCGGCCATGGACGACGATGATCTGCGTCGCGGCCGGCCGACCTGCCATCGCGCCTTTGACGAGGCGACCGCGGTTCTGGCGGGGGACGCGCTGCAATCGCTGGCGTTTCAGGTGCTGGCGGACGATCCGACTCTGCCCGCGTCGGCGCCGGTGCGGCTGCGTCTGATCGCGCTGCTTGCGCAGGCGAGCGGCACCGCCGGCATGGCCGGAGGTCAGGCAGTCGATCTCGCCGCGCAGGGCCGGCAGTTGCCGCTCGCCGAGGTCGAGGCGATGCACGGCCTGAAGACTGGCGCGCTGATCCGCGCCAGCGTGCAGATGGCCGCGGCCTGTGCACCGGATCTTCCGCCGCACCTGTGGCACGCCCTCAGCGACTTCGGCACTCCGATCGGGCTGGCCTTCCAGATCCAGGACGATCTGCTCGATGTGCTGGGCGATGCCGGCGTACTCGGCAAGGCGACCGGCGCAGACCGTGCGCGCGGCAAGCCGACGCATCCGGCAGTCGCGGGACCTGCGGCCTCACAACAGCGCGTCCGCGAGCTGCACACCGCGGCGCTGGAGGCGCTGGCGCCCTTCGGCGCACGCGCGGATGCGCTGCGCGCCCTCGCGGCCTGGCTGCTCGCGCGGCTCTCTTGAATCAGCGCCGGCGCCCGAAGCCGCCCCGCTCGCTTACGCGGAGCGCCGGGGCGCGGCGCTCTGCAGCCGGCACCAGCGCTCGATGCGTGCGCTGAGGCGCGGCGCATCGAGTCCTGCAGCGGCGAGACAGCTCGCGCGCGAGCCGCGCTC
>JASHTN010000312.1 GCA_030040525.1 Gammaproteobacteria bacterium
TCCCCCCGGGCGAGCGCCTCGGCGACCTGGTGATCGAGGTAAGGGGGCTCAGCAAGGGCTACGGCGAGCGGCTGCTGATCGACAAGCTGTCGTTCAGCCTGCCGCGCGGCGGCATTGTCGGCATCATCGGACCGAACGGGGCGGGCAAGACCACGCTGTTCCGCATGCTGACCGGCACGGAGCCGCCGGATGCCGGCGAGATCCGCCTCGGCAGCAGTGTGCGCCTCGCCTACGTCGATCAGTCGCGCGAGAAGCTCGATGCTACCCGGACCGTCTGGCAGGAGATCTCCGGCGGGCTCGACCTGATCAGGGTGGGCGCGTACGAAACGCCCTCGCGCAGCTACGTCGGGCGCTTCAACTTCAAGGGCGCGCAGCAGCAGCAGCACATCGGCGAGCTCTCCGGCGGCGAGCGCAACCGCGTGCATCTCGCCAAGGTGCTGCGCGCCGGCGGCAACGTGCTGCTGCTCGATGAGCCGACCAACGACCTGGACGTCGAGACACTGCGCGCGCTCGAGCAGGCGTTGCTCGCCTTCCCCGGCTGCGCGGTGGTGATCTCGCACGACCGCTGGTTCCTCGACCGCATCGCCACCCACATGCTGGCTTTCGAGGGCGACTCGCAGGTGGTCTGGTTCGAGGGTAACTATCAGGAGTACGTCGCGGATCTCAGGCGCCGCAAGGGCGACGACGCCGCGCAGCCGCATCGCCTCAGGTACAAGCCGCTGACCCGCTGAGCGTACCCACGACCTTGTCGCGCCCAAGCGAAACCGCCGACGCGCCCGCCGCGGAGCACGGCGCGCTGCGCTGGATCGGCCCGGTCGCCGCGCTGCTGGTGTTCACGGCCGTGGTGCTGATCCTGCACCACCAGCTGGCACGACTGCACGTGCGCAGCGTCTTGGAGCACCTGCACGCCATCCCGCGCCGCCAGGTGCTCGCCGCGCTCGCCTTCACTGCCGCCAGCTACTGGCTGCTGTCCACCTACGAGGTGCTGGCGTTCGCATACCTGAAGCGCGCGCTCCCCTACAGGCGCATCGTGTTCACCTCGTTCATCGCCTATTCCTTCGGCCACACGCTCGGCTTTTCGGCCTTCACCGGAGCTGCGATCCGCTTCCGCCTGTACGCCACCGCCGGCGTGAGCGCCATCGACGTCGCGACGGTATCGGCCTTCTGCAGCCTGTCGCTCGGCATCGGGCTGGCGGCGGTCTCGGGCGCGTCGCTGCTGCTCTCGCCCGTGCACGCCGCCAGCGTGCTGCGCCTGCATCACAACTGGTCGCTGCTGGTCGGCGCGCTGCTGCTCGCAGCGGTATTCGCGTACGCCGCCTGGACGTGTCTGGCGCGCCGCGCGTTCGAGATCCGCGGCTGGGCGCTGCGCGCGCCCGGGCCAGCGATCGGGCTGACGCAGATCCTGCTCGGCGTGCTCGACCTGACGCTGTCCTCGGCAGTGCTGTGGTCGCTGCTGCCGCCCGAAGCGCAGATCGGCTTCATACCCTTCCTCGGCGTGTACGCGGCCGCGGTGATCGCCGGGATCCTGAGCCACGTGCCCGGCGGGGTCGGTGTGTTCGAAGCGGTCGTGCTGCTGACCTTGCCGGGCGCGCCCGTGGACGCCCTGCTCGGCTCGCTGCTCGCCTACCGCGCCGTCTACTACTTCGTGCCGCTGCTGTTCGGCACGCTGTTGTTCGGCTCCAAGGAGGTCGCGGAGCAGCGCTCGCGGCTCGCCTGGGCGCAGGAGCTGGCGAGCATGTACATCGCCCCGGTCGTGCCGCAGGTCGCCGGCGCGCTGACGTTCCTCGCCGGCGCGCTGCTGCTGTTCTCCGGCGCCACGCCCGCGGTGGACGAGCGGCTGGCGTTTCTCGACCAGTTCCTGCCGCTCGCGGTGCTCGAGGTGTCGCACCTGGTCGGGAGCCTCGTCGGCCTGGGACTTCTGGTGCTGGCGCGTGCCCTGTTCCGCCGCGTGCAGGCGGCCTATCACATCTGCGTCTGGCTGCTGGTCGCCGGAGTATTCGCCTCGCTCCTCAAAGGGCTGGACTTCGAGGAGGCCATCCTGCTGATGATCGTGCTGGGTGTGCTGATGCTCGGCCGGCGCGCCTTCTATCGTCCGACGGCGATTCTCGCCGAGCGCTTCACCCCGGTGTGGGTGGCGAGCATCGCCGGCGTGCTGCTGATGGCGGTGTGGATCGGCATCGTCTCGCATCGCCACATCCCCTACTCCAACCAGCTGTGGTGGACCTTCGCGCTGCACGGCAACGCGCCGCGCGCGCTGCGCGCCTCGCTGGCGGTCATCGTGCTCGGCACCGCGTACGTGCTGCTCAACATGCTGCGCCCGGCGCGACCGCAGCCCGCGGTCGCGGGACCGCAGGACCTCGAGCGGGCGCGACCGCTGATTGCGGCCTCGGATCTCACGGTTGCGAACGCCGCACTCACCGGCGACAAGCGCCTGCTGTTCAGCGAGGCGGGCGATGCCTTCCTCATGTACCAGATCGCCGGGCGCAGCTGGATCGCGCTCGGCGATCCGGTGGGCGCGCGCACCGGCGCCGAAGAGCTGGTGTGGCGGCTGCGTGAGATCTCCGACACGCGCGGCGGCCAGACGGTGTTCTACCAGGTGTGCGCCGAGCATCTGTCGCTGTACGTCGACCTTGGACTCGCGGCGCTGAAGATCGGCGAGGAGGCGCGCGTGCCGCTCGCGCAGTTCTCGGTCGAGGGGCCGGAGCGCGCCGAGCTGCGCCAGTCGCACCGCCGCGCGCAGCGCGACGGTGCCAGTTTCGAGGTGCTGCCGCCGGAGCGCGTCGCGCCGCTGCTGCCGGCGCTCAAGCGCATCTCCGACAGCTGGCTGGCCGCCAAGTCGACCGGTGAGAAGCGCTTCTCCGGCGGGTCGTTCGCGCCGCAGTACCTGCGGCAGTTTCCCATGGCGGTGGTGCGCGCGGAGGGCGCGCCCGCGGCGTTCGCCAACCTCTGGACCACCGCGACCCACGCCGAGCTGTCGGTGGATCTGATGCGCTTCCACCCCGACGCACCGCGCGGCGCGATGGATTACCTGTTCATCGAGCTGATGCTGTGGGGACGCGCGGCGGGCTTCCGCTGGTTCAACCTCGGCATGGCGCCGCTCTCCGGCCTGGAGACGCACCCGCTCGCACCCGCCTGGAATCGTGTCGGCAACTTCATCTTCCGGCACGGCGAGCACTTCTATAATTTCGAGGGACTGCGTCGCTACAAGGCCAAGTTCGCTCCGGTCTGGGAGCCGCGCTACCTGGCGGCGCGCGGCGGCATCGCGCTGCCGCGCGTGCTGGTCGACGTCTCGGTGCTGATCGCCGGAGGTATGAAGGAGCTGTTCGGCAGATGATGATTCGCCGCATGAGCCACGCAGCGTTCGCCGCACTCGGCGCCGCGCTGCTGCTCGGCGCGCCGCCCGCCGCCGCGAGCGTGCGCCCGCCGCAGATCAGTGACCTGCCGCTGGACGAGGTGCAGGCCACGGGCTCCTCCGACGAGCTCGCGCTGCTCCTGACCGGCGATGGCGGCTGGGCCGGGCTCGATCGGGCGCTGGCCGCACGCCTCGCCGCGCGGGGCGTGCCGACGGTCGCGCTCAACTCGCTCAAGTACTTCTGGACCGGGCGCACCCCCGAGGAGACCACGCGCGACCTGGCGCGCGTGCTGCGCCACTACCTCGCCGCCTGGAACAAGCAGCGGCTGCTGCTGGTCGGATACTCATTCGGTGCGGACGTGCTGCCGTTCGTGGTGAACCGCCTGCCGGCCGATCTGCGCGCGCGCGTGGCGAGCGTCAGTCTGCTCGGCATCGACGCCCATGCCTCGTTCGAGGTGAGCATCTCCGCATGGGTCGGCGCGGAGGAGGGCGGAGCGCCGACGCGGCCGGAAGTCACCGCCATGCGGCACGTGCCGGTGCTGTGCGTCTACGGGGCGGGTGAGGCGGATTCGATCTGCCCCGGGCTGCGCGCGGCGGATGTCACCCGCGAGGAGATCGGCAGGGATCATCATTTCAGCGGCGCGTACGCGCTGCTCGCCGACCGCATCCTGGCGTTCGCGCGCGGCTCCCACCCTGTGACATAACGCGGCGCGCCGGCAGGCGGCCCACCGCGCGCGAAGGACTGTGGCGCCGCGCGCGATCGGGTAACATCTCCGGCGGCGCGGCCGATACTGTCAACTCCTGCCAACAAACAGCCGCGGACCGCACGCATGTCGGTGTACATCGATTCAGCGAGCCGCCTGCACCACGACCAGGACCGCAACCTGGTGGTCACCTGCCCGCATTGTCTGGCGGTCGCGCATATCACGCCGAGCGCCGTGCCGCGCTTCGAGGAGCTGCAGCTGTACCGCCCGGCCCAGGTCGGCGTCGTCTACCTGTGCGACGCCTGTCACCTGCCGATCTTCCTGCGCTTTGCCGTGCGTCTGTACGGTGCGGCGCGCATCGAGCTGTCGCCGCAGTTCACCGAGGTGGAGCGCGCACGCGAGAAGTTCAGCTTCGCCTACATCCCCGAGGAGGTGGAGCTGCTGTTCCGCGAGGCGCTCAGCTGCTTCTCGCACGGCGCCTTCAACGCGTTCGCCTCCATGTGCCGGCG
>JASHTN010000313.1 GCA_030040525.1 Gammaproteobacteria bacterium
CGACGTCCTTGAGCTTCAACGCCTCGTAAACCAGCGGGATCGACTCGCGCGGAAACTCGACGTCGATGACGGCACCGATGATCTGGATGATGTGTCCCTCGGCGGGCGTGGCCATGATGGTTCCTTGACTTTCCTCAGACCGCGGCCGCACCGCCCACGATCTCCGAAAGCTCCTTCGTGATCGCGGCCTGGCGGGCCTTGTTGTAGATCAGTTGCAACTCGTTGATCAGTTTGCCGGCGTTGTCGGACGCGGCTCCCATGGCGATCATGCGCGCCGCCATCTCGGAGGCGACGTTCTCGACCGCGCCGCGGTAGACCTGCGACTCGATGTAGCGCATCAGCAGCACATCCAGCACCCCGGCCGCATCGGGCTCGTAGATGTAGTCCCAATGCTCCTGCAGCCCTTCGGTATCGATCGCCTCGATCGGCAGCAGCTGCTCGACCGCGGGCTTCTGCGTCATGGTGTTGACGAAGTGCGCGCTCACCAGGAACAGCCGGTCGAGTTGCCCGGCGCGGTAGGCGTCCAGCATCACCTTGACGGTGCCGATGAGGTCCTTTACGTGCGGCCGGTCGCCCAGGTTCGCGACCGCGGCGAGAATCGGCGCTCCCAGGCGCCGGAAGAAGTTCATGCCCTTGCTGCCGATCAGGCACAGGCTCACGGTCGCGCCCTTGCCCTGCCACTCGCGCAGCAGCGCGAGCGTCTGCCTGAAGACGTTGGCGTTGAGCTCGCCCGCGAGCCCGCGGTCGGTGGAGATCACGATGATACCGACCGCCTTCGGCTCGCGCGTCACGAGAAACGCGTGCGAGTAGTCGGGATTCGCCTCGGTCAGGTGGCCGAGCACGTTGCGCATCTGCTCGGCGTAGGGCCGCGCCTGGCGCATGCGCTCCTGGGCGCGGCGCATCTTGCTGGTGGCCACCATCTGCATGGCCTTGGTGATCTTCTGAGTGCTCTTGACACTCGCGATCTTGGCGCGGATTTCCTTGGTGCCGGGCATGTGAGCTGGGTGCGCTTTGCCTAGTAGGTGCCCGTGGCGATGAAGTCCTCGATGACCTTCTTCAGCTCGGCCTCGTTCTCCTTGGTGAGCTTGGGTGCCGCGTTGATGCTCTTCAGCACCGACTCGTAATTGGTCTGCGCGAAGGCCTGCAGCGCCGCCTCGAAGGCCACGATCTTCTTCAGCTCCACCTTGTCCATGTAGCCGTTGTTGACCGCGTAGATCGAGAGCGCCATCTCGGCGACCGACATCGGCGCGTACTGCTTCTGCTTCATCACCTCGGTGACGCGCTGGCCGCGCTCGAGCTGGCGGCGCGTGGCCTCATCCAGGTCCGAGGCGAACTGCGAGAACGCCGCGAGCTCGCGGTACTGCGCGAGCGCGAGGCGGATGCCGCCGCCGAGCTTCTTGATGATGTCGGTCTGCGCGGCCCCGCCGACGCGCGACACCGAGATACCGGCGTTCATCGCCGGGCGGATACCGGCGTTGAAGAGATCCGTCTCGAGGAAGATCTGGCCGTCGGTGATCGAGATGACGTTGGTGGGCACGAACGCGGTCACATCGCCCGCCTGGGTCTCGATGATCGGCAGCCCGGTGAGCGAGCCGGTCCTGCCCTTGACGCGGCCGCCGCTCACCTTCTCGATGTACTCCTCGTTGACGCGCGCGCTGCGCTCCAGCAGCCGCGAATGCAGGTAGAACACGTCGCCGGGGAACGCCTCGCGTCCCGGCGGCCGGCGCAGCAGCAGCGAGATCTGCCGGTAGGCGACTGCCTGCTTGGAGAGATCGTCGTAGATGATGAGCGCGTCTTCGCCGTTGTCCATGAAGTACTCGCCCATGGTGACGCCCGAGTAGGCGGCGATGTACTGCATGGCGGCCGGCGTCGAGGCGGAGGCGGCGACCACCACGGTGTGCGCGAGCGCGCCGTGCTCCTCGAGCTTGCGCACCACGGTGGCGATGGTCGACTGCTTCTGGCCGATCGCGACGTAGATGCACTTAATGCCGGAGCTCTTCTGGTTGATGATGGTATCGACGGCGAGCGCGGTCTTGCCCGTCTGGCGGTCGCCGATGATGAGCTCGCGCTGGCCGCGGCCGATCGGCACCATCGAGTCGATGGCCTTGTAGCCGGTCTGCACCGGCTGGCTCACGGACTGGCGGTAAATGACGCCGGGGGCGACGCGCTCGATCGGTGCGGTCCGTGCGGCCTGCAGCGGACCCTTGCCGTCGATCGGTGCGCCGAGCGCATCCACCACGCGCCCGAGCAGCTCCGGCCCCACCGGCACCTCGAGGATGCGCCCGGTGGTCTTGACGGTATCGCCTTCCTTCAGGTGCGTGTACTCGCCGAGCACCACCGCGCCAACCGAATCCTGCTCGAGGTTGAGCGCGAGCCCGAAGGTGTTCTCCGGAAACTCGAGCATCTCGCCGTAGCGAGCATCCGCGAGCCCATAGATGCGCGTGATGCCGTCGGTGACCGAGACGATGGTGCCGACGTTGCGCGCCTCGGTGACTGATTTGAAGTCCTCGATGCGCTGTTTGATCAGTGAGCTGATCTCGGTTGCCTTGATGGCCATGCATCAGATTCCTTGAAAAAGCGTCTTGAAGCTCATGGGTGGCCTATGCGGTCAGCTCGCAGGCGATGCGCTCGAGCCGCGTGCGCAGCGAGCCGTCGATCACCAGGTCGCCGCTGCGCAGCAGCGCCCCGCCGATCAGCCCCGGATCCGTATTGCAGTGCAGGCGCACGCGGCGTTGCAAGCGCATCTCGAGCGCGGCCGTAAGCTTCCTGCGGTGCGCTTCGTCGAGCGCCGCCGCCGAGGTCACCGTGACGTCGGCGACGCCGAGGGCCTCATCCTTGAGGGTATCGAACAACGCGGCGATCTCCGGCAGGAACCCCAGGCGGTGGTTGGCGGCGAGCGTGCCGAGGAAGTTCGCGCCCGTCTCGCCGAGCTCGCCGCCGGCGATCCCGGTCACGAGGCGCCCGAGCTGCCCGGGCGTCACGCGCGGATTGTCGAGCAGAGGCGCCACGCGCCCGTCGCACACCACCTGGGCAGCGGTGCCGAGCGCCTGCGACCAGGCATCGAGCCGCCGCTGCGACTGCGCCTCCTCGAAGGCGGCGCGCGCGTAGGGTCGGGCGATGGTGAGCCGGTCGGCCATCGGAGTCCCTCAGATCTCGGTGGCCAGCTGGTCGAGGAGGTCGGCGTGCGCGCGCGCATCGATCTCGCGCCCGAGCAGCTTGCTGGCGGCTTCGACGGCGATGCCCGCGACCTCGCGCCGCAGGCCCTCCCGGGCGCGCGTCGTGTCGAGCTCGATCTGCTGCTGCGCGGCGGCGACGATGCGCGCGCTCTCGCTGCCGGCGGCGCTCTTGGCCTGCTCCACCAGGTCGTTCGCCCGGTGCTGCGCGTGATCGATGATCTGGTTGGCGCGCTCGCGCGCCTCGCGCACGATGGCTTCCGCGGTGCTGCGTGCCGAGGCGAGCTCCTGCTCGCCTTTCTCGGCGGCCGCCAGTCCCTGCCGGATCTGGCGGTCGCGCTCGTTCATCGGCACGAGGATCATCGGCCAGACGAACCGCATCGTGAACCAGATCAGGAGCGCAAACACGATCATCTGCACGATAAGCGTGAGATTGATGTTCACCGCCTCACCTCCTGCGTCGCAAGCCGCGCGGCCGCACTCAATGCGCCGCGTGCAGCGCGCCGAGGA
>JASHTN010000314.1 GCA_030040525.1 Gammaproteobacteria bacterium
CCTCGAGCGCATCGGCGCGACCATCGTCAACGGCAACCCCGAGACGCGCGGGCGCGCACACCCGTCGCAGCTGACGCCGCCGCGTCTGCCGCCGGGCACGCTGCCGCCGCCGGCTCCGGGCGCCAGGCAGAAGCTCGATGAGCTGGGACCGGAGCGCTTTGCCCGGTGGATGCTGGGTGAGACGCGCGTGCTGCTCACCGACACGGCGATGCGGGATGCGCACCAGTCGCTGCTCGCGACCCGCATGCGCAGCATCGACCTCGTGGCGATCGCGCCGTACTACGCGAGCCTCGTGCCGCAGCTGTTCTCGGTGGAGTGCTGGGGCGGGGCGACCTTCGATGTCGCCCTGCGCTTCCTGCGCGAGGATCCGTGGGAGCGCCTCGCGCAGCTGCGCACGGCGCTGCCGAACCTGCTGCTGCAGATGCTGCTGCGCGCGGCGAACGCCGTCGGCTACGCCAACTACCCCGACGGGGTGGTGCGGCTGTTCATCGCGCGCGCCGCCGCGGGCGGCATCGACCTGTTCCGCATCTTCGACTCGCTCAACTGGGTCGAGAACATGCGCGTCTCGATCGATGCGGTGCTCGAGGCCGGGAAGCTCTGCGAAGCGGCGCTCTGCTACACCGGAAACCTGAGCGATCCGCACGAGCGCAAGTACACCCTCGATTACTACCTGAAACTGGCGCGCGAGCTCAAGGCCGCCGGCACCCACGTGCTGGGGGTGAAGGACATGGCGGGGCTGTGCCGGCCGCGCTCGGCCTACACCCTCGTCAAGGCGCTGCGCGAGGAGACGGGGCTCCCGGTGCATTTCCATACCCACGACACCAGCGGCATCGCCGCCGCCAGCGTGCTCGCGGCCGTGGAGGCGGGTGCCGACGCCGTCGACGGTGCGATCGATGCGCTCTCCGGTCTCACCTCGCAGCCGAATCTCGGGGCGATCGTCGAGGCGCTGCGCTACGGGCCGCGCGATTCAGGCATCGATCCGCACCGGTTGCGGATGATCTCGGCCTACTTCGAGCAGGTGCGCCGGCTGTACGCGGCGTTCGAGAGCGATGTGCGCGCCGGCGCCTCCGAGGTGTACGTGCACGGCATGCCCGGCGGCCAGTACACCAACCTGCGCGAGCAGGCGCGCGCACTCGGCATCGATGCGGCGCGCTGGCCGGAGGTCGCCGCCGCCTACGCCGACGTCAACGCCATGTTCGGCGACATCATCAAGGTGACACCGACCTCGAAGGCGGTGGGCGACCTGGCGCTGCTCATGGTCACCTCGGGCCTGAAGCGCGCCCAGCTCGAGGATCCGGCCACCGAGGTCGCATTTCCGGAATCGGTGGTGCAGCTCTTCCGCGGCGAGCTCGGCCGGGCGCCGGGCGGCTTTCCGGCGACTCTGCAGCGCAAGATCCTCAAGGGAGCGACGCCCCTCACCACGCGCGCCGGGGCGGCGCTGCCGCCGGTGGACCTCGAGGCGGTGCGCGCGCGCATCCAGGGCGAGCTGCCGCGCACCGTGACGGACGAGGATCTCGTCTCCTATCTCATGTACCCCAAGGTATGGCTCGAGTACGTCCGCGACCGGGTGCAGTACGGCGACGCGGCCATCCTGCCGACTTCGGTGTTCTTCTATGGCATGCGGCCGGGCGAGGAGATCAACATCGAGCTCGAGCGCGGCAAGACGCTCATCGTGCGCTTCGTGGCGGTCAGCGAGCCGCACGAGGACGGCACGCGCACCGTGTTCTTCGAGCTGAACGGCCAGCCGCGCTCGGTGCGCGTGCCCGACACCAGCCAGGTGGCCCAGCACCCGCCGCCGCGCAAGGTCGAGCCCGGCAACACGCGCCACGTCGGCGCGCCGATGCCGGGCACGATCGCCACCGTCACGGCGGCCGCGGGCGCCCGGGTCGCGCGTGGCGAGGTGCTGCTGACGCTGGAAGCGATGAAGATGGAGACCGCGGTGCGTGCCGAGAGCGACGGCGAGATCGCCGAGGTGATCGCCAAGCCGGGACAGATCGTGGACGTGAAGGACCTGCTCATCGTGCTGCGCTGAGCGGGGCGCGCCGCGGCCGCCGCGCGGCTCTAAAGCGTATCCTTGAGGGCGACCTGCGGGTCGGCGAGCTTGTCGGGGTTGGGACGCGCGTGCAGCGCGATCAGTTTGCGCGCTCCCATCTGGTCCTTCGGGCTGTTGACCGTGTCCATGGCGACGAGCTCCCCGCCGCGCAGGTAGCAGACACTGAAGCTGCGCATCGCGGGATCGCCCCGCAGGATCATTCGATCGTAGGCCTGGGCGACGCCGACGATGATGAGCTTCAGGTCGTACTGGTCCGACCAGAACCACGGCACCTTGTCGTGCGCAGTGGGGGTGCCGAGCAGGTTGAGCGCGACGGTCGTGCCCTGCTCGAAGGCGTTGTCGACCGATTCCAGGCGCAGGTGCCGGCCGTACTGGCGGTTGAGGTGGCTCGCGCAGTCGCCCGCGGCATAGATCGCCGCGTCCGAGGTGCGGCAGTGCACGTCGGTGACGACGCCGTTCTCACACTCGAGCCCCGCCGCCTTCGCCAGCTCTTCGGCCGGGACGACCCCGACGCCGACGACGACCAGATCGGCCGGGTACTCGCCGCCCTGCTCCGTAAGCACGGCACGCACGCGCCCGGCGCCGTTGCCGTGCAGCGCGCGCACCGTCTCGCGGCAGCGGATGTGCACGCCGCGGCGCGCGTGCTCGGATTCGTAGAAGGCGGAAACCTCCGGGCAGGTGACCCGGCTCATGACGCGCTCGGCCATCTCGAGCACGGTCACCTCCAGGCCGAGCTCGCGCGCGGTGGCCGCCACCTCGAGCCCGATGTAGCCACCGCCGATGACGAGAAGCCGCCGGCCCGGCGAGCATTCGGCGCGGATCCGATCGCAGTCGGCGAGGGTGCGCAGGTAATGGACGCCCGCGAGGTCCGCGCCCGGGACACCCAGGCGCCGCGGCCGGCTGCCGGTGGCGAGCAGCAGCGCGTCGTAAGGCAGCACGAGCCCGTCGTCGAGGCGTACATGATGCTGATGCGGAGCGATGTCGGTGACGCGCCGGCCGAAGTGCGCCTGCACCCCGTGCTCGGCGAAGAACTGCGCGGGGCGCAGCGACAGCCGCTCGCGCTCGAGCGCGCCGGCGAGATACTTCTTCGAGAGCGGCGGGCGCTGGTAGGGATGGCATGACTCCTCGCCGATGAGCGTCAGCCTGCCGGCGAAGCCCCGGCGGCGCAGCGTGTCCGCCGCCTGCATGCCCGCCTGGCCGCCACCCACGATCACGATCTGTTCAAACATCGGCGCGAAGAATAGCCTAGCAGCCATCGGACTTTCCGCACCGAAGCGGGGCGACCGGCCAGTGCGGGTGCTCCGCCCTGGTGCAATCGCCCCACGAGACTGCGCGGGCGCGGCGCAGGTTCCGGGGGTTGTGCGCCGGTCCTGCCCGTGGCATGAAAGCTGCAAAATCCATCGCGCCGCGAACGACCGCAGACGGAGCGTCTACATGAAACTGGTCACCGCCATCATCAAGCCCTTCAAGCTCGACGACGTGCGCGCCGCGCTCTCCGACATCGGCGTCTCCGGCATGACGGTCACGGAGGTGAAGGGCTTCGGTCGGCAGCGCGGTCACACCGAGCTGTATCGCGGCGCCGAGTACGTGGTCGACTTCGTGCCGAAGACCCGCATCGAGGTGGCGGTGCGCGGCGAGCTCGTCGACCAGGTCGTGGAGGCGATCATCAAGGCGGCCAAGACCGGCAAGGTGGGCGACGGCAAGATCTTCATCACCGACATCGAGCGCGTGATCCGCATCCGCACCGGAGAGACCGACGACGCGGCTCTTTGATTGGCGGGAAGGGCCTGCGGCCCTTCCCGCAGGCCAACCCATCGATGGACTCGGGCCCGCGGGCGAAAGGCGGGGCTTTCGCCCGCTAGGTGACGTGCCGGTTGTGCCAATCCGGAGATATGCTTGGTCCCATGTCCACCGCGATCCGCTTCCACTCCTTCGGGGGTCCCGAGGTGCTGCGCCTCGAGGAGCTCGAGCCGGCCAAGCCGCAGCCGCACGAGGTGCAGGTGCGCCATAGCGCGATCGGCGTCAACTTCATCGACGTCTATGAGCGCACCGGGCTCTACCCCGTGGAGCTCCCGAGCGGCCTCGGGCGCGAGGCGGCCGGCGTCATCACAGCGCTCGGGCGCTCGGTCGGCGGCCTGAGGGTGGGCGAGCGCGTCGCCTACGTCTACTCCACGTCGGGCGCCTACAGCGAGGTGCGCAACGTTCCGGCCGAGCGCGTGGTGAAGATCCCGAAGGGCATCTCGGATCGGCAGGCCGCGGCGCTGATGCTGAAGGGGCTGACCGCGCAGTTTCTCCTGCGCCGCACCTACAAGGTCGCGCGCGGCGACCCGATCCTGGTGCACGCCGCCGCCGGCGGGGTCGGGCTGATCCTGTGTCAGTGGGCGCGGGCGCTCGGCGCGCAGGTGATCGGCGTGGTCGGGAGCGAAGCGAAGGCGGAGCTCGCGCGCCGGCACGGCTGCCGGCACGTGCTCATCTCCGGACGCGACGAGCTCGTGCCGCGTGTCAAGGCGCTCACCCGCGGCGCGGGGGTCGCGGTCGTCTACGATGCGGTGGGCAAGGACACCTTCACCGACTCGCTCGACTGCCTGCGGCGCCTTGGCATGATGGTGACCTTCGGCAACGCCTCGGGCCCGGTGCCTCCGGTCGCGCCGCTCGAGCTCTCGCGGCGCGGCTCGCTGTTCCTCACCCGGCCGACCCTCTTCAACTACATCTCGACGCGCGAGGAGCTCACCCGCGCGGCGCGCGAGCTGTTCGCGGCGGTACGCAGCCGCAAAGTGCGGGTCGTCATCGGCCAGCAATATCCGCTGGCGCATGCCGCCGACGCGCACCGCGATCTCGAGGGGCGCCGTACCACCGGTTCGACGGTTCTCGTGCCCTAGTTGGTTCTCGTGGCCTAAGGGGCGTCTGCCGCGGCGCCAGGCTGCGCCGGGCGCGCGCGCACCGGGCGCGCGCTGCGGCTGATGCCGAGCGCGCCGCTGCGCACCACTTCGAGGAGCTGCGCCGTGCGCGACAGCGCGGCCATGAAGCTCGCGATCTCCGCCTCGCTCGCGGTCAGCTCCACGATGAAGCCGTCGACGGCGGGATCGAGCACCCGGCCGCCGCTGCGCACCACCTGGCCGCGCACCGCGTCGGTGTGCTCGGGAGCGACCTTGAGTTTCAGCAGCACCAGCTCGCGCTCGAGATGCGCACCGCGCGTCATGTCGAGGACGCTCACCACGTCGACCAGCTTGTTCAGCTGGTTGGCGATCTGCTGGATCACCGCGTCCGAGCCGCTGGTGACCAGCGTCAGCCGCGAGACCGTGGGGTCGTCGGTGGGCGCGACCGAGAGGGACTCGATGTTGTAGCCGCGGGTCGAGAAGAGGCCCGCGACGCGGGTCAGAGCCCCGGCCTCGTTCTGCAGCAGGATTGCGATGATATGACGCATGAGCCAGGCAGTATGCACCACGCACCGTGAGCTGCTAGGCTGATTTGGTCGCTTGAATTTTTTTGCGTGACCTTGCCGCTCCCTGAGGCAGCGCCTCGATGAACGATACGGTGATCCAGCCACGTC
>JASHTN010000315.1 GCA_030040525.1 Gammaproteobacteria bacterium
CGCTGCGCCATGAGTGAGGCCGTACTGGAAGCGCGCGAGGTGTACAAGAGCTTCCGCCAGGGGCCGGTATTACTGCCGGTGCTGAGGGGGGTGACGCTGCGCGTGGCGGCAGCCGAGCGCGTGGCGATCGTGGGCGCCTCGGGCTCGGGCAAGACGACGCTGCTGCAGATCCTCGGCGGACTCGATGCACCGACCAGCGGCACGGTGCTGATTGCCGGCAGCGATATCCATGCGCTCGGCGAGAGAGCGCGCGGCGAGCTGCGCAACCGCGCGCTCGGCTTCGTCTACCAGTTCCATCACCTGCTGCCGGAGTTCTCGGCGCTGGAGAACGTGGCGATGCCGCTTCTGGTGCGGCGTACGCCCGTGTCCGAGGCGCGCGCGGCAGCGCGGCGCCTGCTCGAGCGCGTGGGCCTCGGCGAGCGCCTCACGCATCGCCCGCACCAACTCTCGGGCGGGGAACGGCAGCGCGCCGCGGTGGCGCGCGCGCTGGTGACGCAGCCGAAGCTCGTGCTCGCGGACGAGCCGACCGGAAACCTCGACGGGGCCAACGCCGAGAGCGTCTTCGCTCTCATGCTGGAGCTCAACCGCGAACGCGGCACGAGCCTCGTCGTGGTGACGCACGACCTGAGGCTCGCGCGCCGCATGGAGCGGGTCTACGAGCTCGAAGGTGGAGCGCTCGCCGCGCGCGACTAAGCAGCCGGTGCCGTGTGCCGCGACCGGTAGCGGCTCGCCACGTGCCAGCGCCACACGAGCTCGAGCGCGAGCCAGCCGAGCACGCCGAAGACCGCGGCGCACGCCAGGCAGCCGACCGCGAAGGGCTGCCAGACCGGCGCAAGTGCGTGCTGGAACCAGCGCCAGTCGGGGACGAACCTGAAGTGCTGGCGCGGCACGTGCAGGACGCTGACGCCGACCCGGTAGGCGAAGTAGTAGAGCGGCACCAGGCTGAAGGGGTTCGCGACCACCCACGTCGTGCCATAGATCACCGGCAGGTTGATGCGCCAGACGAGGGCGACGATCACGGCGAGCAGCAGGTGGACCGGCAGCGGCACGAAGGAAATGGCGACCCCGGCCCCGAAGGCATAGGTGACGGCGCGCCGGTGCAGCGTCCACAGCTGCGGGTCCGCGATGCGCTCACCGCAGAGCCGCACCGGCCAGCGCGTGCGCAGCGTGTGGGGCGCCGGAACGATTTTTTTCAAGAACGCCCGCGGCATCGAGGCTCGGGACTCTACCAGAAGGGCCGGGGACGGGAATGTGCTGCGGTTCCGGTATGATGGCCGCCTGCGCAACTCCGCCGTCGCGGTCGTTTGGGGTCGTTCAGAATGTGGGAAATAGTGCGGGCCGGCGGCCCGCTGATGTGGCCGATCATTCTGTGCTCGATCGTCGCAGCAGCCATCATCCTCGAGCGCCTGTGGACGCTGCAGGACAAGCGCGTGCTGCCGCGCGAGCTGCCGCAACGGGTCTGGCAGCTGATCGAGGCCAACCAGGTCACCGACAAGGTGATCGCGGGGCTCGAGCAGAACTCCCCGCTCGGGCGGCTGCTCGCCACGGGTCTCGCCAACCGCCACCGGCCGCGTGAGATCCTCATGGAGCGTCTCGAGGACACCGGCCGCCACGTGGTGCACGAGCTCGAGCGCTTCATCAATACGCTCGGCACGATCGCCGGGGTGGCGCCGCTGCTCGGCCTGCTCGGCACCGTGACCGGCATCATCCGCTCCTTCAACGCCATCGAAGCCGGCGGCATGGGCGACCCGCGCGCGCTCTCGGGCGGCATCGCCGAGGCGCTGATCTGCACCGTGGCTGGCCTGTGCGTCGCCATCCCGGCACTCATCTTCTACCGTTATCTGCGCGGCCGGGTCGAGGGCATCGTGGTGGAGATGGAGAAGCAGGCGATCCGCATGGCGGATGCGCTCGAGGCGGCACGGCTGCGCGAGCGCGGCTCGCCGGCGGCGGCTGCGTGAAGCAGCCCGCACAGCGGAGGCAGGCATGAACCTCAAGCCGGGTCGCCCGCCGGAAGAGCCGGAGATCAACGTCGTCTCGCTGATCGACGTGGTGCTGCTGCTGGTGGTGTTCTTCATTCTCTCGAGCCGCTTCACCGACGAAGGCAGGTTGCGCGTGCACCTGCCGCATGCGAGCGCGGTGCCCACGGACAGGGTCGGCAGCGAGCCGCTGGTGGTGAGTGTGACGGAGGCGGGCGGCTATCTCGTCAACCAGCACGAGCTCATCAACTCGAGCCCGGAGACGCTGCGCGCGGCGCTGCTCAAGGAGGCCGGCGCCAACCGCGCCATGCCGGTCACGCTGCGCGCGGATGCGCGCGCCACCCACCAGTCCGTCATCACCGCCATGGACGTGCTCGGACGGCTCGGCTTCGCCGAGATCAACGTCGCCACCGTCAAGGAAGAGCCGGCGGGCAAGCCTTGAACGACGTGCGCTCCCGGTCGAGTGCGCGCGGGGCGCAGTCCGCGCCCGGCAGCGGCGGCGGCCTCGAGACCTACCGGCGGTTGCTGGGCTACATCCGGCCGCACCGCCTGCAGTTCGCCATCGGGATGCTGGGCGCGATCCTGTACGCAGCGACGCAGAGCAGCTTCGCCCTGCTGGCGAAGGTCTTCGGCGACGGCACGCTCGCGCAGCGCGATCCCCGCACCATCCTGTGGGTGCCGCTGGCCGTGGTGGGGCTGTTTGTGCTCCGCGGTCTGGGCGACTTCACCCAGACCTACTTCATGGGCTACGTCGGACGGCGCGTGGTGGCGCGGCTGCGCAGTCAGGTGTTCCGGCGCATCCTCGAGCTGCCGATAGGGTTCTTCGACCGCAACTCCTCGGCCATGCTCCTGTCCCGCCTCACCTACAACACCGAGCAGATCGGCCAGGCGACCACCGACTCGGTAGTGGTGCTGGTGCGCACCACGCTCACCATCATCGCCTGCATCGGCCTGGTGCTCTGGTACAACGCACGCCTGGGACTGCTGGCGCTCACCATGGGTCCGCTGGTGGCGTGGCTGGTGTCGGTCATCAACCAGAAGTTCCGCCGCTACAGCCGCCGCATCCAGGACTCGATGGGCGACGTCACCCGCGTCGCCAAGGAGAGCTTCGAGGCGCCGCGGCTCATCAAGGTCTACAACGCGCAGGAGCATCTCGACCGCCAGTTCGACGCGGTGAACGAGCACAACCTGCATTCCAACATGAAGCTGGTCCTGACCAAGGGGCTGTCAAACCCCGTGGTGCAGCTGCTGACCGCAATTGGGCTCGCGGTGGTGTTGTCGATCGCCATAGCGGACGCGGTGCACGGCCGCACCTCCATCGGCTCGCTGCTCGGTTTCTTCGCGGCGCTTATCAGCATCGCACAGCCGCTGCGCGATCTGGTGGGGGTCGCGGGTCCGCTGCAGCAGGGGATCGCCGGGGGACAGAGCCTGTTCGAGCTGCTCGATGAGCCGGTGGAGCCGCAAGGCGGCAGTTACCGCGCCGCGCGCGCGCGTGGCACCGTGCGCTTCGAGCACGTGTCGTTCGCCTACCGCGCGGCCGACGGTGCGCCCCCGGGCGGGGCCGGGGAGGGCCGGCGTGCCGCGGCGCTCGCCGACATCTCCCTCGAGGTCGCCGCCGGCGAGACGCTCGCCGTGGTCGGCCGCTCGGGCAGCGGCAAGTCGACACTCGTCAACCTGCTGCCGCGCTTCTATGACGTGCGCGCCGGCAGCGTGGCGATCGACGGCCGCGACGTGCGCGAGTACGAGCTGCGCTCCTTACGCGAGCAGATCGCGGTGGTCAGCCAGGATGTGGTGCTGTTCGATGACACCATCCGCAACAACATCGCCTTCGGGCGCGACGTGTCGGACGCCGCCGTCGAGCGCGCCGCCGAGGCGGCCCATATCCTCGAGTTCGTGCGCAATCAGCCGGGCGGGCTCGATGCCCTGGTGGGCGATCGCGGCATGCTGCTCTCCGGGGGGCAGCGCCAGCGCATCGCCATCGCGCGGGCGCTCCTCAAGGACGCGCCTATCCTGATCCTCGATGAGGCCACATCCGCCCTCGACACCGAGTCCGAGCGGCACATCCAGGCGGCGCTCGCCCAGCTGGTCCGCAACCGCACCACGCTCGTGATCGCCCACCGCCTGTCGACGGTCGAGCAGGCCGACCGCATCATCGTGCTCGACGCCGGTGCGATCGTCGAGCAGGGTACGCACGCCGAGCTGATCGCCCGCGGCGGCCTGTACGCGCAGTTGCACCAGCTGCAGTTCTCCGACTGACGGACTGCACGGTGCGCAGCCAGCTCGAGCGACTCTGGTACGAGGACAGCGCGGGCCTTGCGCTGCTTGCGCCGCTCGCCTGGATCTACGCCGCACTCAGCGGCGCGCGCCGCGGCGCATATGGGCTGGGCCTGCTGCACCCGCGGCGGCTCACACGGCCGGTGGTCGTGGTGGGCAACCTCACGGTCGGCGGCACCGGCAAGACGCCGCTCACGATCTACCTGGCGCGGGAGCTCAGCGCCGCGAAGCTCAAAGTGGGCATCGTGTCGCGCGGCTACGGGCGGCGCGACCACGGGGCACTCAGCGTGAGTGGCGACTCCGACTGGCGTGAGGCCGGCGATGAGCCGGTGGTGCTCGCGCGCCGCACCGGCTGCGCCACCATGGTGGCTGCCGACCGGGTCGCGGCCGCGCGCGCGCTGGTCGCGCGCGGCGCGCAGGTCATCATCGCCGACGACGGGCTGCAGCACCTGCGCCTGGCGCGCGACTGCCAGATCGTGGTGATCGACGGCGCGCGCGGCTTCGGCAACGGCAGGCTGCTGCCGGCCGGCCCGCTGCGCGAGCCGCTGACACGCCTGGCGCTGGCGGACCTGGTGGTGGTGAACGGCGTGCCCGAGCACGCCTCGCTCGCCGCTGCCGCGCTGCCGCCGGGCGCGCTCACCATGCGCCTGACCGCGCACCAGGCCCTGCGGATCGATGCGCGCGCGGCGCCGCGGGCTCTGAGCACCTTTGGCGGGCAGCGCGCACATGCCGTGGCCGGCATCGGCAACCCGCAGCGATTCTTCGCCGAGCTGCGCGCCCACGGCATCGAGGTGCTCGAGCACGCCTTTCCCGATCATCACCCGTTCACGGCCGCCGAGCTGCGCTTCGGCGACGAGCTGCCGGTCCTCATGACGGAGAAGGATGCCGTAAAATGCGCGCCGTTCGCCGACCCGCGCCTATGGTACGTGCCGGTCAGTGCCAGCTTCAGCGAGCCGGACGCGCGCGCCCTGCGCAAGCGCGTGCTGGAAAAAGTGCTGGCGAGGTAGGAGCCCCGATGGACACGCGTCTGCTGGAGATTCTCGCCTGCCCGGTCTGCAAGGGCCCGCTGCAGTACCGGCGGGAGTCGCAGGTGCTCGTCTGCCGCATGGACCGGCTCGCGTACCCGGTGCGCGAGGACGTGCCGGTGATGCTGGCGGAAGAGGCGCGGCAGCTTGCCGCCGACGATCCGCTGCTCGAGCGCTGAGCGCTGCGGGCGATGTTCCGGGTCGTCATTCCCGCGCGCTACGCCTCGGTGCGGCTGCCGGGCAAGGTGCTGTTGCCGATCGGCGGCAAGCCGATGCTGCAGCGGGTCTACGAGCGCGCCGCGGGCGCGGGCGCCGCGCGCGTGCTGATCGCGACCGACGACGAGCGCATCGCGCGCGCCGCGCGCGCTTTCGGCGCGCCGGCGGTCATGACGGCGCCGAGCCATCCGTCGGGGACTGACCGCATCGCCGAGGTGGCGCGCGCCGAACACTGGGCGGCGAGCGACATCGTCGTGAACCTCCAGGGTGACGAGCCGCTGATGCCCGCAGCGCTCATCGGCCAGGTCGCAACACTGCTCGAGTCCGCGCCGCACGCCGACATCGCGACGCTCGCCGCCGCCATCGACTCGGTCGCGGAGCTGCTCGATCCCAACGTCGTCAAGGTGGTGTGCGACACGGCGGGCAGAGCGCTGTATTTCAGCCGTGCGCCGGTGCCGTGGAATCGCGCCGGCGCCGCCGCCGGACTCGTCAGTCAGACCGACCCGGGCGGCGCGCGCCGGCACATCGGCCTGTATGGCTACCGCGTCGGCGCGCTGCTGCGGCTCGCGGCCCTTGCACCGGGCCCGCTCGAGATGCGTGAGAAGCTCGAGCAGCTGCGCGCGCTCGAGCACGGCCTCGTCATCCGGGTCGCCGAGGCGTGCGAGCCGCCCGGCCCCGACGTGAACACGCTCGCAGATCTGGAGCGAGTCGGCGCGCTGCTCGCCGCGCGAGGCGGATGAGCGTTAAGCTTGGATGGTGGTGGAGCAGAGGGCTCGCCGGCGCGCGCGGGCAGGCTTAACAATTGTTCACAGTTGCGCCCGGCGGCGCTCGCGCGCCCAAGCCGGACCCGGAACTAGGCCGGCGCGCCGGGAGTCCAACTCACTGCGGGCTGCGGCCGGCATTGACTGTCAACCGCATGCCCGCATCTAACGTTTTCGAGAGGCGATTCCGCTTCAGGAATGGAACACTCGTGATGACGAAATCAACCCGAGCTTACAAGCATGTTGCACTGACCGGCGCTGTCGCTGCGAGCGTGGCGTTGGCGCTGTCGGGCTGCGTGGCGCCACCGCCGCCGCGGCCGGTATATGCGCCGCCCCCGCCGCCACCGCCGCCGGTCGTGACGGTGTACGCGTATCCGCTGCATGGCCAGACCCCCGAGCAGCAGGATCGCGACCACTACGAGTGCAGTCAGTGGGCGACACAGCAGACCGGCTTCGATCCGAGCGCTCCGGGCGTGCCGCCGCACGATCGCGTGATGGTGGCGTCCGGTCCGCCGCCCGGGACGAATACGGCGATCGGCGCCGTGACCGGCGCGCTGCTGGGCGCAATAATTGCGCCGCGCTGGCAGGCGGCGCCTGCCGCGATCGCCGGCGCGGTGGTCGGCGGCGCCATCGGCAGCACCGCCGATGCGGCCAACGCGGCCACCAACGCGCAGAATGCGCAGGCCGTTGCGGTCGCGAACCAGCAGGCGGCGGCCAGCCAGGAGCGCAGTGCGGCCAACTACCGCCGCGCCCTCAGCGCCTGTCTCGATGCGCGCGGCTACAGTGTGAAATGAGCGGCACGAGGACTCGACGGACCATGAAGAACACGAGCAGCACTTGGATTGGGGCGTGCGGCGCCGTGCTTGCGATGACCCTCGCGGCCGGGAGCGCGCTGGCGCAGGAGGGCTTCCGCGGCGCCGGCCCGCGCATGGGCCCGCCGCAGCACATGGACGGGCGCTACGGCAACAACCACTTCTACCCCAACCGCGGCGTGGTGGTGGGCGCAGTCCCCGGTCGGCCGTTCGTGTTCAATCGCCCGGGCGGGAGCTTCTACTATTCCGGCGGGATCTGGTACGCGCCGCGCGGACCGGGCTTCGTGGTGGTAGCGGCCCCGATCGGCCTGTTCGTGCCGGTGCTGCCGCCTTACTACGCCACGGTGTGGTTCGGCGGCGTGCCGTACTACTACGCCGATGATACGTACTACACGTGGGATGCCTCGCAGAACGGCTACCAGGTGGTCGCGCCGCCGGGTGATCCCAACGGCGCTGCGATGGATGCGCCGCAGCCGCCGCCGCCACAGGGCGATCAGATGTACATCTATCCGCAGAACGGCCAGAGCGCCGAGCAGCAGGCGAGCGACAAGTACGAATGTCACAAATGGGCGTCCTCGCAGACCGGCTTCGACCCCACGCAGCCGGGCGGCGCGGTGTCGCCGGATCAGCTCGACGCGCGGCGCGCCGATTACCGGCGCGCGATGATCGCCTGCCTCGAGGGGCGCGGCTACAGCGCCCGCTAGCGCGGCGCCAGCGGCACGCTGCCGCGCTCATGCGCATCCTGTTCGTCTGCCTCGGAAATATCTGCCGCTCGCCGACGGCCGAGGGCGTGCTGCGCACGCTGGCCGCGCGCGAGGCTCCCGAGCTGCCGCTCGAAGTGGACTCCGCCGGCACCGCCGGTTATCACATCGGCGAGCCGCCGGATCCGCGCATGCGCCACGCCGCCGCGCGCCGCGGCTACGACCTGAGCAGCCTGCGGGCGCGCGTGGTCGAGCCCGGCGATTTCGAGCGCTTCGATCTGATCCTGGCGATGGATCGGGACAACCTGCAGGTCCTCAGGCACGGCGCGCCCGTGCCGGCGCACGAGCGGCTGCGGCTGTTCCTGGAGTTCGCCCCGGAGTCGGGCGCCGCCGAGGTGCCGGATCCCTACTACGGCGGCGCCAAGGGCTTCGAGGAAGTGCTCGACCTGGTCGAAGCCGCGAGCCGCGGACTGCTCGCCTACCTGCGCGCGCAGTTGCGCGCCGCCTGAGCCCGGCTCACTCCTCCGTGCCGCGCTCGCCGCCCTCTCGCGGCGGCGCCGAAGACCATACGACGTAGGGTTTGCCCGACGTCGCCTCGGGCCTGGGCTGCGGCTCGAAGTGCGCGATCGGGGCCGCCGGCTCATGCGCAGCTGCCGCATCGCGCGGGCCCGGCGGCGGCTCGGAGTGATATTCACGCGGCGCGCTCTCCGGCGGCTCGCGCACGGGCTCCGGTGGTGAGGATCCGGGGCCGCCGTTGCCGTGGCTCTCGGCGGGAGCGGCAGCAGCCGGCTCCTGACTCGCGAGCGGTCCGGGAGCGGCAGTGCCCGCCGCGCCCGCCGCCAGGGCGCTGCGTCCTCCGCCGCCCCCGCGCCGGCCGCGACGGCGACCGCGCCGGACGCCGCCGCGCTGGACGAGGCGGTCGCGGACGCTCCCGCTGCGATCGCCGAGGCACTGGACGACTTCGACTTCCGCCGCGCCAGCGACGCGGTCTGGCGGATCGCGGACGAGGCGAACCGCTACGTCAACCGCACCCGCCCGTGGGAACTCGCCCGGTCCGGCCGCGACCCGGTGCTGACCGCCGTCTTGTCCGCGCTGCTGCTCGCCTGCCAGGCGATCGGCACGCACCTGACGCCGTTCCTCCCGGACGCCGCGGCGCGCATCACCCGCCAGTGCACCCCGGACGCGGCCGGGCGGCTGCCGGGCCCGGTCCCGCTGCTGCCGAGGATCGCACCGCCGTCATGACCGCAAGATCAGCCATTTCCCGCCGATCGCCACGGCTACCAGGGTCCCCGCGATCCACAGCAGAGACCACAGCCGCGGGTGGATGTGGGTACGGCCGTGCAGGCTCTTAGCATCGTCGGCCTTGGCGCCGTGGGCGAAAGCGACGCGCACGCCGTCGAGCAGCAGCAGCCAGGTCAAGCCGTAGACGACGACCTCCTCGAGCCAGGCGTGCGCGCTGCGCGTGACGAGGACGAGCAAGAGGATGGCGAACGGAACGGAGATCATTCCCAGGGACCTGTCGATGAAGAACAGCAGCAGCACGAGCAGCAGGATCGCCAGCCACAGCACGGTGAGCACCCGGCCGGTCTCGATGAGCTTCGCCGCGCCGAGCCCGAACAGGCTCGGCCCCAGGTAACCGATGAAGCCGACAAGGACAACGCGCAGCAGCGCGCCGCGGATGGCCTTAAGGGTCGTCTCGCCCGTCTCCCGCTTGAGTATCACGGTCTCCAGCGTGAAGCCGAGCAGGATGGCGAGGAGAG
>JASHTN010000316.1 GCA_030040525.1 Gammaproteobacteria bacterium
AGTTCTCGCAGGACCGCCTGCGGGACCTGTACGCCGTGCTCAGCTGGCACGCCGCTGCGGCGACTTTCGATCTGAGCTACACGCGCGCCCAGAACCAGATGGACGGCCAGGGTCCCTCGCCCCTGATGGAGCTGGCGGTGAACCGCTCGCTGGTGTTCACCGGCCCGCAGAACAACATCAACGACCTGAACTTCTTCACGCTCAACGGCACGCTCAAGCTCGGCGGCGGCTGGGGACTCGAGGGCGTGCTCTACTACCGGGAGTATGCGCAGGAGGTCTCGAACGGCAACACCACCGATTACGAGGCATGCACCAACATCGCCGGGATCCTCTGCCAGCCCGACGGCGTCACGCCGCTGATGAACGCACAGGGACAGACGCTGCCTGACATCTCCGAGGGCGGCACCCTCTACATCGGCGAGAACGACTACGAGAACCTCGCCGCCTGGAGCCGGGGCATCACGCTGCAGATCAGCAACAATCAGCCGCTCCTTGGCAACGACAACCTGTTCAGCCTCGGGGCGGCGGTCGATTACGCCGCCAACGACTACCTCACCTATGCCCAGATCGGCCTGATCAATTCGCAGCTCCTCGTGCTGCCGACCAACCTGATCGTCGACACCCCGGAGAATTCCCCCGGCGCGATCGCCAACGGTGATCCGACGCCGGTGAGCGTGGACTCGGTCAACAAGAATATCGGTGCCTTCGTGACCGATACGCTGAATCTCACGCCGCAGCTGGCGGTCACCGCGAGCGGCCGCTACAACGTCGCCCACATCAACCTGGTGGACCAGGAGGGCGACAACCTCACGGGCTGGAACCGCTACGTACACCTCAATCCCGCGATCGGCGCCACCTACAAGTTCTCGCCTGCCGCGACCCTCTACGGGGGCTACGCGGAGAACACGCGCACGCCGACGGCGAGCGAGATCGAGTGCTCGAACCCGCTCACCCCGTGCCTGCTGCCGACCAACCTGGCGGGCGATCCGCCCACCCTGCGCCAGGTCGTCTCGCATACCTCGGAGGTCGGACTGCGCGGACAGCTGGCGGCGTCCGGCGCGGGGAGCGACTTGAGCTGGAACCTGAGCGTGTTCCGCACGGTGCTGCACGACGACATCTACGGCATCGCCACGTCCGTGAGCTCGGGATTCTTTCAGAACATCGGCGACACCCGCCGGCAGGGCATCGAGGCGGACCTGAAATACCACCGCACACGCTGGTCGACCTATCTCAGCTACAGCCTGGTGGAGGCGACCTTCGAGTCGCCGCTCACCGTGCCGTCGCCGTCGAATCCCTTCCAGAACGCCGCGGGTAATATCCAGGTGGAGCCCGGCGACTACCTGCCGGGAATTCCCAAGCATCGCGTCAAGGCGGGGGCCGACTGTCAGATGACGTCCAACTGGACGGCCGGCGCCACCTTGAGCCTGGTGAGCAGCTTCTATTACGTAGGCGATGAGTCAAATCAGCTCGCGCCCATCGGGGGTTACTGGACCGTGAACCTCCACACTGAGTATCGGCCCAGCGCGCACTACGAGTGGTTTGCCGCGATCGACAATCTTTTCAACCGCAAGTACGCGACCTGGGGGATCCTGAGTGACCCCACCGGCATCGGGACTCCCGGCGTTCCCGTCACTGATGTCACCAATGGCCCGGGCGTGAACAACCGATTCGTGAGCCCGGCCGCGCCCTTCGAGGTATTCGGCGGCTTGCGCATCATGTTCTGAGCGA
Organism: Gammaproteobacteria bacterium; assembly: GCA_030040525.1. Taxonomy (GTDB): domain Bacteria; phylum Pseudomonadota; class Gammaproteobacteria; order Steroidobacterales; family Steroidobacteraceae; genus 13-2-20CM-66-19. Next base: position 1,729 of record JASHTN010000316.1, read on the forward strand.
CGGCGCGCCGGTCAGGCGCGCTCCCGCGTCCGTTGAATACCCGCAACTCGCCCACAGGGATGCTTTCCCGCTCTTGTGGGATTTTTGCCCGGAGCCTTTCGGGAACTCCGACGTCGTGCCGTAGCCCCGCCGGCTTGTATGTTCGGGCGTGCTGTGACGCGCCTTCCAAACAGGGCAGGGGCTCTGCTCGCGGTTCTTGCCACAGCGCTGGCGGGCTGCACTGCCGGGAGCGGGAGAGGCGGGTCTGGCGCGACGCCTCCGCCAGTCGGTAGCAGCGCGTGGTCGTGGGCCGCCGCCGCTCCGGGAATGAACATCTATGTCGCCCACCGCGGAGCTCCCGAACCGGGCGTGCAGTCGGCCTGGGTCGACCGGCGCTACTTCAGCAATCTCGCCGGTGTCAATGCGGACGTCGTGGAGCTACGCCAGTTCGATTGCCGTCAGGGCAGAACTCAGCGGTGGAGCGAGCGCGTGACCGCGGATGCGGGGACTGCGAATCAGCAGCTCCTCGAGATGGTGTGCGGAGGGCTGGAGCGCTAGTACCGACGGTCGGCCGCAGTGGTCAGTGCGCGGGAATCAGCCGGGGTGCATCGTCGGTGATAGTGATCAGTGCGCTATAGCGCGTGTCGTCCAGCGTGAAATCAATCTCGAGCTTGGGCGGATTGCTGGTCCGCAGCAGCATGCCAAAGCAGCCGACATCCTTGCCGCCGGCCTCGGCGAACTGCAGGCGTCCCGGTCCCGGGCGGCACAACCGATCTGCCGCGGCCAGAATCTTCTCCGCCCGGGCGTAATGGTCCGGGTTCGACGCCCGCAACCTCGCAAGCTCCACCGGCCCCCAGAGATAGACGTGGTGCCGCGGCGCAGGCTGCACGATTGCCTCATCGGCGAGCGCAGCCACTGCCGCGGCGAAGCTCAGTGCCAGCGCCAGAACTGTCACGCGCATAGCGACGGCCCTCCTCGAGGGCTCCCCGATTCTGTCCCCGGCTCTGTCCCCGGTGCCGCAATTGTAGAGCACGCGGCCGGCCCGGGGTTCCCTTTGCGTTTCAATCCGGCCGCTTGGGCACGGCGGGTTAAACTGAACGCCAGCCAGTCATCACTAACAGGCAATGAGCGGCTTCGCCCCCGTCGTTCCGGGCAGCGACTCCTGGAGCGCCCACTGCAGCATTCCACGCCATCGGCACAGGCAGGCATATGCCGCCGTGATCCTTTCGGGCGGGTACGAGGAGTGCGGCAGTCGGGGGCGCTACCGCGTGCGCTCCGGCTGCGTGCTGTTGCACAGGACCT
>JASHTN010000317.1 GCA_030040525.1 Gammaproteobacteria bacterium
GCGCGTCCACACGGCGGCGGCCAGCCCGTAGATCACATCGTTGGCGATGCCGATCGCCTCCTCGACGCTCTTGAAGGTGAGCGTCGCAAGCACCGGTCCGAAGATCTCTTCGCGCGCGATGCTCATCCCCGGCTGCACGCCCTCGAACACGGTGGGCTCGATGAAGTAGCCGCCGCTGTCCTCGCGCACGCGGCGCCCGCCGAAGCGCAGGCTCGCGCCGTCGCGCCGCCCGGATTCGATGTAGCCGAGCACGCGCTTCATCTGCGTCTCGTCGACGATCGCCCCGAGGCGCGTGGCGGGATCGAGCGGATCGCCGGGCTGGAGCTTGCGGCCGATCGCCTGCACCTTCTCAAGCAGCGCATCGCGGATGCCCTCGTGCACCAGCAGCCGCGAGCCGGCGGAGCACATCTCGCCCTGGTTGAAGAAGATGGCGAACGCGGCGCTCTTCGCCGCGCGGTCGAGATCCGGGTAATCCGCCAGCACGATGTTGGGCGACTTGCCGCCGCACTCGAGCGAGACGCGCTTGAGGTTCGACTGGCCGGCGTACTGCATGACCTGTCGTCCGGTGGCGGTTGAACCGGTGAAGGCGATGCAGTCGACGTCCATGTGCAGCGCCAGCGCCTTGCCCGCCGTCGGACCCAGGCCCGGCACGACGTTGAAGACCCCCGGCGGGATGCCCGCCTCGACCGCCAGGTCCGCGACCTTGAGCGCGGTGAGCGGCGACTTCTCCGACGGCTTGAGTACGAGCGCATTGCCGGCAGCGAGAATCGGCGCGAATTTCCACGCCGCCATGAGCAGCGGAAAGTTCCACGGCACGATCGCGCCGACGACTCCCATGGGCTCGCGTGTGATGAGCGCGAGTGCGCCGGGGCCGGTGGGCGCGACCTGGTCGTAGACCTTGTCGATCGCCTCCGCATACCAGCGCACGCAGCGCGCCGCGCCCGGGATGTCGACCTTCAGGCTGTCGTTGATCGGCTTGCCCATGTCGAGCGTCTCGAGCAGCGCCAGCTCCTCGCCGTGCTTGACGATCAGGTCGGCCAGGCGCAGCAGCACGCGGCCGCGCTCGGCCGGCGCGAGGTTCGCCCAGGCGCCGCCGGCAAAGGCCGCGCGCGCCGACTTCACCGCGCGATTGACGTCCTCCTCATCGCAGGCAGCGACCCGCGCCAGGAGCTTGCCCGTCGCCGGGTTGATGGAGTCGAAGGTGGCGCCCGAGGCGGCATCCACGTAGCGGCCGTCGATATAGGCCTGGGTGCGGAAGGTGAGCGAGCGGGCGCGCTCGTGCCAGGAGACGGGAGCGGCTTTTGCGTTCATGACGGGCCCGAAGTCCTCTCGTGGAGCTAGAAAGTCGCCGGGGTGCAGGCGCTGATGATCTCACACGCCTCGCGCCCGACGTTGCGGAAGCGATGCGGCAGCTGGCTCGAGAAATAATAGGCCTCGCCGGGCCCGAGCACGCGGGTCGCACCGCCGACGGTGAGCTCGACGCGCCCGCGGACCACCACCCCGGCCTCCTCGCCGCGGTGTGCCAGCATCTCCTCTCCCGTGGCCGCGCCCGCTGCATAGCGCTCGTGCAGCACCGTCAGCAGCCGCCCGGGACGCTGCGCGGCGACCAGCCGGAGCGAGACCTCGGGGTTGCCCAGCTCCACCAGCTCCTGGGCGGCAAAGAAGGCCTGCGGAGCGGCGCTTAGGTCGAGCGTGAAGAACTCGGCGAGCGACATCGGCACGCCGTCCAGCACTTTCTTCAGCGAGCTGATCGAGGGGCTCACCCGGTTCTGCTCGATGAGGGAGATCAGCCCGTTGGTCACCCCCGCGCGGCGCGCGAGCTCGCGCTGCGAGAGTCCGAAGGTGGTGCGCACATTGCGCAGCCGCGCGCCGACGTCGATGCTCATGCGTTTAGGATTCTAGACACTGGAGCGCAAAAATATCCCCCTGGTGGCCCCAACTGTCCAGTTTCTTTATCATCCACGGCCCCACCCCGTCCTGCACCGAGCCCCGCTCATGGCGACCCCGAGTGAAGCCTTCCGCCGACCCGAGCTGGAAGCGTACTGGCTGCCCTTCACCCCCAACCGACAGTTCAAGTCGAGCCCGAGACTCCTCGAGCGAGCCGCGGGCATGTATTACTGGACCGCCGACGGCCGGCAGATTCTCGACGGCGTGGCGGGACTGTGGTGCGTGAACGCCGGACACGGCCGGCGCGAGATCACCGCGGCGGTGGCGGCGCAGCTCGAGACCATGGATTACGCGCCGCCCTTCCAGATGGGCCACACGAGCGCGTTCCGCCTCGCCAACGAGCTCGCAAGGATCGCGCCCGCAGGCCTCGATCACGTGTTTTTCACCAACTCGGGATCCGAGTCAGTCGATACGGCGCTGAAGATCGCCCTCGCCTATCACCGCACGCGCGGCGATGCCACCCGCACCCGGTTGATCGGCCGCGAGCGCGCCTACCACGGCGTCGGCTTCGGCGGCATCTCCGTCGGCGGCATCGCCGCGAACCGGCGCATGTGGTCGGGCGCGCTGCTGCCTGCGGTCGATCACCTGCGGGACACGCATGATCCGGCGCGCAACGCCTTCACGCGCGGCCAGCCGAGCCATGGCGCCGAGCTCGCCGACGAGCTCGAGCGGCTGGTGGCGCTGCACGATGCCGCGAGCATCGCCGCGGTGATCGTCGAGCCGATCGCCGGCTCGACCGGGGTGCTGATTCCGCCGCGTGGCTATCTCGAGCGGCTGCGCAAGATCTGCGACCGGCACGGGATCCTGCTCATTTTCGACGAGGTGATCACCGGCTTCGGCCGCACCGGCGCGCCGTTTGCGGCCCAGGAGTTCGGCGTCACTCCCGACCTGATGACGCTCGCCAAGGGACTGACCAACGGCTGCGTGCCGATGGGCGCGGTGCTGGTGAGCCATGCGGTCCACGATGCCTTCATGCACGGCCCCGAGGGCATCGAGCTGTTCCACGGCTATACCTACTCGGCGCACCCGGTGGCGTGCGCCGCCGCGCTGGCCGCACTCGGCGTCTACGAGCGCGAGGGCCTCCTCACCCGGGCGCGGACGCTCGCCCCTCACTGGGAGCAGGCGGCACACGCGCTGCGCGGGCTGCCGCACGTGCTCGACGTGCGCAACTACGGGCTGATCGCGGCCGTGGAGCTCGCGGCGCTGCCGGGTAAGCCCGGAGCGCGCGGCTTCGACGTTTATCTAAGGTGTTTCGAGCGCGGCGTGCTGGTGCGCCAGACGGCCGACACCATCGCGCTGTCGCCGCCGCTCAGCATCGAGCGGGCGCAGATCGATCTGCTGTTCGAGACCCTGAGCGCAGTGCTGCGCGGCTGAGGGCTCAGCGGGACTCGTGGCGATCGCGCTGGCGCAGCGTCGCGAACACGCGCCAGGCAAGGAACGCCAGCACGATGACGCTGCCGACCAGCAGCTCCATCTCCGAGAGACTCAGGGCCGCGCCCCTCTCGGCCACCACGGTGACGGTTGGCATGACACTCTCCAGGTCCCGGCAGGGACTGCGACAGGAACACAGAGGCGAGAGTTCCACCCGCCGCGCGCCTGTTGAAGCAACGTGGCGCAGATCTGCGACGGGCGTCAACCGCTGCGGGTGTTATGTCAGGTCGCGACGGGCGTCACGCAACTCAGGCGGGCGACTCGAAGATCGCGTAGATCTTGCTGCAGTCCTCCAGCACCTCCCAGGTGCCCGAGAACCCCGCCGGCACGACGAACGCGTCGCCGCGCGCGAACGTGCAGCGCTCGCCGCTGTCGCTCTCGATGACGACACGCCCGGCGGTCATCACGCACAGCTCGCTCTCGGTATAGCGTACGCGCCATTTGCCGCGCGTCGCCGCCCAGCGACCGGCGAAGAACTGTCCGGTGCCGTCCGTGTAGGCATTCCACACCCTGAGCTGCGGCGTGCCGGAGATCAGTCGCTCGGGCGGCGGCTCGGAGCTTTCCGCATCGAGGGGAGCGTCCAGCCGTACGATTGCAGTGCTCATGAGCGCGCCACGCAGGTGATCGTGCCAGGAAATTCTAGCGCGCCGGCGCGCCGCGTGCGGCTCCTCCCGCGGCGCGCCCCTATGCCCGGCCGTCACGCAGCTGCCGTTCGCCACGGGACTCCGGGCCGCCCCGCGACTCCGGGTCGTGACGCCGCCGGCAACCGTCCAGTCAACCACCGGAAGCACCAGGGCCGGCGGCCGGCTGCGCCGGTTCGCTCACGGCGAGCGGCTGCGGCGCCGCCGGCAGCACGAGGCGCACCGTGACGCGGCGCTCGAGCGCGAAGTCATCGGCATCGTCCGCGCCACCTGGGGCGGCCACTGCGCCCCGCGCCTCGATGAGCAGCCGCTCGCGCGGCAGGCCCGCGCAGCCGAGCACGGTCGCCACCGCCTGGGCGCGGCGCTGCGACAGCGCCAGGTTGTAGGCCGCGGTGCCGCGCGGATCGGCGTAGCCGACGAGCTGCACCTTGACGCCGGGCATGCTCGCCGCGAGTGCCCCGAGCTTCAGCAGCGGGGTGACCGCGGCGGCGCGAATCGCGCTGTCGTCGGTGCGGAAGTTGACGTCCATGCCGACCTCGTCGGTCGCCGACAGCGACTGCTCGAGCTGACTGGCGCGCGCCGTGGCCTGCTCGAGCGAGTCGCTGAGCCGGCTGACAGCGCCGCTCAGCCGCGTGCGCTCGGCTTCGCTGCGGTTGAGATTCTCGGCAAGCGTCCCCGATGCCTGCTGCTGCCGGTGCCAGCTGTCGCCGAGCCAGGCGCCGGCGGCGGCACCGATGATGGCGCCGGGCGGCCCGCCGGCCGCAGCACCGACCGCCAGCCCGGTCGCCACACCGATGTTCGCCTGCCGGGATGCGGGGCTGGACGGCTGCGCAGCGTCGTCCGCCCAGGCCGGCAGCACGGCGGCGCACGCCGCCACGCCGAGCCCGATCATGCAGGTGGCGCGGTACCTCGATCTCAGGGTCTTCATGCTGGAGCTGTTCATGGTCGAGCCCTCATGCCTTGCCACGCGGGGAGGATTCCCCGCACGAGGAGCATTGCAACGCCGGCGGCGGTCTTTCCCGTGATGCAAACGCGGCGCAGCAGGGATGCTTTGTGGCAGAAGATGGCGGCGCGCCGCGATCGCATATACTGGCGGCCCCGCCATCGCCGAAGACGAACATGCGCAAGTTCCTGAAGCGCCGGGCCGCCGCGGCCCGCGTGTCGGCCTGCATACTCAGCGTGCTCGGCGCCTGCGTGGCAGGCGGGCCGGCGGCCCGCGCCGCCGGCGCGGATGATGAGAGCGGCGTGCTGCGCGCCACGCTCGCCAACGGTCTGCGCGTGGTCATCGTGCGCAACACGCTCGCCCCGGTGGTGTCCACCGCGGTCAACTACCTGGTCGGCTCGGACGAGGCGCCGCCCGGCTTCCCCGGCACGGCGCACGCCCAGGAGCACATGATGTTCCGCGGCAGCCCGGGCCTGAGCGCCGACCAGCTCGCCGACATCGGCAGCGTGCTCGGCGGCGACTTCAACGCCGACACGCGCGAGGAGATCACCCAGTTCCTGTTCACGGTTCCCGCGGAGGACCTGGATCTCGCGCTGCACATCGAGGCGCTGCGCATGCGCGCGGTGCTCGATACGCCGCAGGCCTGGAGCGAGGAGCGCGGCGCCATCGAGCAGGAGGTGGCGCAGGATCTGTCCGAGCCGGGTTACGTGCTGTACGAGAAGCTGCGCGCGCGCATGTTCGCGGGTACGCCCTACGCACACGATGCGCTCGGCACCCGCCCGTCGTTCGACAAGACCACGGCGGGCATGCTGCAGAGCTTCCACAGACTCTGGTACGCGCCGGACAACGCCATCCTGGTGATCGCCGGCGACGTCGACCCGCAGCAGACGCTCACCGCGGTGCGGCTGCTGTTCGATGCGGTCCCCTGGAAGCCCCTGCCGGCGCGGCCGCCGGTGCGGCTGCAGCCCGTGACGCCGGCAACCTTCACGGTGGCTACCGATCAGCCGGGCGGCACGCTCATGATCGCGACCCGCACGCCGGGCCCGCGCGACGCTGACTTCGCCGCTCTCGAGGTGCTCGCCGACGTGCTCAGCAACCGGCGCTTCGATCTGTACGGGCTGGTGCCCGAGGGCAAGGCGACCGGAGCGGAGTTCGCGCTCGATCCGCTGCCCGAAGCCGGGCTCGCCTATGCCGTGGTCACATTCACCGCCGGCAGCGAGCCGCAGACGCTCGAGCGCGAGGTGCGCGCGATCCTTGCGCGCGTCGCCCGCGACGGCGTGCCCGCCGAGCTGGTCGAGGCGGCGAAGCTCCAGGAGCGCAGCGACGCGCAGCTGCAGCGCAATTCCATCTCCGAGCTCGCCGCGGTGTGGTCGGACGCGCTCGCCCTCTACGGACTCAACTCGCCCGACGAGGATCTGGCGCGCATCGAGCGCGTCACGGTCGCGGACGTCAACCGCGTGGCGCACAAGTATCTCGATCTCGAGCATGCCGTCACGGGAGTGATGCTGCCGCGCGGCTCGGGCAAGCCGGTAGCCACCGGCGGTGGCTTCGGCGGCCAGGAAGCGATCACGCTCGGCGAAGCCAAGCCCACCGCTCTCCCGCCGTGGGCGCAGCGCGCGCTCGAGCGCCTCAGCGTGCCACCCTCGACGCTGCATCCGACGGTCACGCTGCTGCCAAACGGACTGACGCTCATCGTGCAGCCCGAGGACGTCAGCGACACGGTCGGGGTCTTCGGCCACATCAGGAACCGGCCCGAGACCGAGGAGCCGCGCGGTGAGGAGGGCGTGAGCCAGGTGCTCGAGCGGCTGCTGCCCTTCGGCACCGAGCATCTCGACCGCGTCGCGTTCCAGCGGGCGCTCGATGCCATCGGCGCGCACGAGCACGCCGGTACCGACTTCGCCGTGGAGTCGCTCGCCGAGCACTTCGACCGTGCCATCGGGCTGCTGGCCGACAACGAGCTGCACCCGGCGCTGCCGCCGGCGGCGTTCGAGATCGTGCGCTCCCAGGTGGCCCAGGGGGTCGCGGCCCGCAACGTGAGTCCCGGGTTCCTCACCCAGCATTCACTGCGTGCGGCGCTGTTTCCCGCAGACGATCCGAGCCTGCGCATGGCGACCGCCGAGACCGTGCGGGCGCTGACTCCCGCGGCGGTGCGTGCCTATTACGCCCGGGTATTCCGCCCCGACCTCACCACTCTGGTCATCATCGGCAAAATCACTCCCGCGGCGGCGCGCGCCGCGGTCGACAGATACTTCGGACCGTGGCGCGCGCAGGGACCCCAGCCGCCCACCGAGCTGCCGGCGGCACCCGCGAACGGTCCGAGCCGCATCGCCGTTCCCGACTCGAGCCGCGTGCAGGACCGGGTGACCCTCGCGCAGACGCTCGCGCTGACCCGCACCGACCCGGACTACTACCCGCTCGAGCTCGGCGACGCCGTGCTCGGCGGCAGCTTCTACGCGACGCGCCTGTCGGTGGACCTGCGCAAGAACTCGGGACTGGTATACGGCGTCGAGTCGGCGCTCGAGTCGGGCAAGACCCGCAGTGTCTATGTCATCGAGTACGCCAGCGATCCCGACAACGTCGGCAAGGCCGCCGCGATGGCGGCGCGCGAAGTGGCCAACATGCAGACGACTCCCGTCGGCACCGACGAGCTGACGCGGGTCAAGGCCTGCCTGCTGCGGCAGCTGCCGCTCGCCGAGTCCGGTGTCAGCCAGATTGCGCACGGCATGCTGACGCGCAGCGACCTGGGGTTGCCGCTCGATGAGCCGACGCTCGCCGCGCAGCGCTACATCGAGCTGGACGGCGCGGCCGTGCAGGCCGCGTTCCGCAAGTGGATGCGCCCCGCGGACCTGGTGCGTGTCAGCGAGGGGCCGGCGCCACAGTGAGTCCCGCGTAGCGACCTATCCCTATCGGGGGATGGCGCCTTGACCGTCCGGACGGTACGGTTGCGCGCCTCGTCAGGGACCCTCAGGCGCATGTACTTCCGGCAACCGATCCCCGTGCGGCCCGCGCGCGACCGCCTGCTCGATGCGGCGGAACGACTCGTCGCCGAGATGGGCGCCGCCCATCTCACCCTCGATGCCGTGGCAAAGTTCGCCGGCGTCAGCAAGGGTGGGCTCTTGTATCACTTCCCTTCCAAGGAGTCGCTGCTCGAGGGGATGTTGGCGCGGCACCTGGCCGAGGTGGATACGCGGGTCGCGGCGCGGCTCGCCGCGCGCGGCGGCAGAGCAACGCGCACCGAGATGTTCCGCGAGCGTGTCCGTGTGCTGCTCGAGCTGCACCCCGAGCGTGCCGGGGTCGGCGCCGCGGTGGTCGCGGCCTCGGCGGACAATCCGGCGCTGATGGCGGGCTGCCGTACGGTGTACCGCGAGCTGCTGGATGAGTTCGGCAAGCTCCCGGGCGGCTTCGAGCGCGCCGCGCTCGTGCTGCTCGCCGCCCAGGGCCTGCTGTTCGCCGAGCTGCTGCA
>JASHTN010000026.1 GCA_030040525.1 Gammaproteobacteria bacterium
GCTCGGCGCGCCGACCGCCACGGTGGCGCGCAGCGCGCATCCGAGCGCTGCGGCCTTCGAGCGCGCGCTCGCCGCGACCCTCGCCACGCACGGCACGCAGGCGGTGGCGCTGGCGGGCTTCATGCGGATTCTTTCGGCGCAGTTCGTCGGGTGCTACCTTGGCCGCATGTTCAACGTGCATCCCTCGCTGCTGCCGCGCTACCGGGGCCTCGAGACGCACCGGCGCGTGCTCGCCGCGGGCGAAGCGCTGCACGGCGCCAGCGTGCATTTCGTCACCGCGGAGCTCGACGGCGGACCGGTGATCCTGCAGTCGCAGGTGGCGGTCGAGCCGGGCGACAGCGAGGCGACGCTCGCGGCACGGGTGCTCGCGACCGAGCACGTCATCTACCCGCGGGCGCTCGGCTGGTTCGCCGCGCGGCGCCTGGTGTGGCGCGACGGCGCAGCGTGGCTCGACGGCCAGCGGCTCGAGTCGCCGGTGGTGGAGGATTTCCGTGCGGCAACTTCTTCCTGAGGATCGGCGGCGCGCGGCGCAGCGCCGCCGCGCGCCGTGCCTGGGCGCAGCGCTCTGCGCCGCGGCAGCCGGCCTCGTGCTGCTCGCGCCCGCGCACGCGGACGAGCTGAAGCCTTATGAGGCCACCTACGCCGGTATCTGGCACGGCATGACCGTCGCGGTTTCGCAGCTCAAACTCGAGCATACCGGAGACGACTGGACGCTCAGCTCGCGCAGCGAGCCGCGCGGCATTGGCCGACTTGCCTCCGGGGTGTTTCCCCCTCTGCAGGTGAGCGTGACCCGGGTGTCGGGCGACGCAGTACAACCGCAGAGCTTCAAATCGACTGGCGGCTCTGCCGAGAAGAATACGGACCTGAAGTACGACTGGCAGACGCGCCGCGTGACCGGGAGCTATGAGGGTGCTCAGGTCGATCTGCCGCTCACGCCCCAGGTACAGGACGACGGCTCGGTGGAGCTGTCGCTTATGGTGAAGCTGCTCGCCGGACAAACCCCCACGACCGTAGAGATGATCGACAAGGCCGGGGTGCGCGATTACCGCTTCGCACGCGACGGCGAGGCGAGGCTGTCGACGCCTCTCGGCGAGATCGCGACCGTCATCTACAGCGCGCAGAAGGCGAACTCGCCGCGCGTGACGCGCTTCTGGTGCGCGCCCGGGCGCGGTTTCGTGCCGCTGCGCGTGCAGCAGAAACGCGGCGACGACGTCGAGTGGACCCTGGAGATCCAGACCCTGACGCGCCAGTGATCCGGCCGCGTATAATCCCGCCTCCTTCGAGCGCGAGTAGTCAGTCTGCAAGGTTGTATCGAGGAGTGACAATGAAGTTACGAATTGCATTCGTCATGGTGGCTCTTGCGGGCGCCGGTGTGTTGCAGGCGGAGGATCAGAATGCGCCGCCGACCGACCGACGAGCCGCGGTGGCCGCGGTCAAACAAGCCTGTGCGACCGACATCAAAAACCTTTGCGCCGACAAGCAGGGTCGCGCGGTGTTCGCTTGCTTGCAGGACAACAACGACAAAGTGAGCGCCGATTGCAAGGATGCGATGGCGAAGATGCCGCACAGGCACGGCGGCCCACCGCCGCAATCGCCGCCGCAGTCGCCGCCGCAGTAACTCGCGACGCGCGGCGACTTGAGCTGCGCCGATGCCTTCAGGTCTTCGGCAGCGTGACGCCGCGCTGACCCTGGTACTTGCCGCCGCGGTCCTTGTAGGAAGTCGCGCATACCTCGTCCGATTCGAAGAACAGCATCTGCGCGACGCCTTCGTTGGCGTAGATCCTCGCCGGCAGCGGCGTGGTGTTCGAGAACTCGAGCGTGACGTGGCCTTCCCACTCGGGTTCCAGAGGCGTGACGTTCACTATGATGCCGCAGTTGCGGACGAAGCAGCCGGCGTCCAGGGCGAAATTGCCCGCTTCGGGAACCGTCAGGCAGTAAACATCGTGCTGGCCTGGTAACTCTCGCACGGCCGCGACCTTGTGGTTGCGGTAGCGCGCGAGGCCACGAAACTCGCGCCGCTGCAGGGACGCCTGAATGGCGGCGCCGTGAGCCTTCGGGTCGAAGTCCTCTCCATGGACTTCGGCATTGTGCAGGTGGACGTGTTCCGCCGCATCCATGCGCTCGATGTTGGAGGGTCGATTATTGCGCCTGTCGAAGTCACGGTGGTGACGGTGCGTGCCCGGCGTATCGGCGTGGATCTCGTGCCGCAGATTCCATTCGTCCGCGAGGCGGTGGGTCGGGTACAGATGTCCGTCCACAGGCTGATAGACCACCTCGTAGCCGCGCGCCAAGTCGCGGTACAGCGGCATCAGCGAGTCACCGGGCCGCAGGGTGTGTGCTTCCGCCATTCGACCGTCGCGCCGCATGAAGAGGTGATCGGGAGTGGCGCAGACGCTGGCGCCATTGTCGAGAGCGACCTCCACCAGCGAGTCGCGCCCAATGAAGCGCGGCGCATCGAGGAGCGTCACGATCAGCCTGCCGCCCGGCCCGATGCTATAGCCCCAATAGAGCTCGCCAGCAGCGTCGCCGCGCGCCATCTCCTCGAGAGTCGCCGCGCTGCCGTCGACCAGGGCCACGCGGGTGTCACCGCGAAAGCAGCGCGCGTACGTGCTCTTGCCGGCGGTCAGACACAGCACATTGCGCGGAATGCGGAAATACTCCACCGTGCGCGCCAGCGCGAACGAGTTCGGCGGGATGATGCACACCTCGCCAGTGAAATCGACGAAGCTCTTCTCGTCGAAGGCCTTCGGGTCGACGATCGTCGAGTTGATGTTGGTGAAGATCTTGAACTCCCCCGCGCAGCGCACGTCGTAGCCGTAGCTCGAGGTGCCGTAGGAGACGATGCGGCGGCCTTCCGCCTGCCGTACCTGCCCGGGCTCGAACGGCTCGATCATCCCGTGCTCGCGCGCCATGCGCCGGATCCAGTTGTCGGACTTGATGCTCATGGTCTCCCGGCCGCTCGACTCCCGCTGCGCGGTCAGTTGCGCATGCGCAAGGTAGCACGCGCCCTGCGCGCGCGGGTCTTCAGCTTTCCTCGATGACGATCTTCGGGAACAGGCTGCTGCGGTCGCGCGCCCGCGCGGCGAGCGTGCCGGCGGTGCGCCGCGCCATCTCGAAGTAGCAGCGCGCCCTTGGGGAGTCGGGCGCCGCAATCACGGTCGGCCGGCCGCCGTCGGCCTCCTCGCGGATCCGCGCATCGAGCGGCAGCTCCCCGAGCAGGCGCACCCCGTACTGCTGCGCCAGACGCTCCCCGCCGCCGGCGCCAAAGATGTGCTCGGTGTGCCCGCAGCTCGAGCACACGTGCACGCTCATGTTCTCCACGATCCCGAGCACCGGCACCGCCACCTTGTCGAACATTTTGAGCCCCTTGCGCGCATCCGCGAGCGCGATGTCCTGCGGCGTGGTCACGATCACCGCACCCGCCACCGGCACGCGCTGCGCCAGCGTCAGCTGTATGTCGCCGGTTCCCGGCGGCATGTCCACCACCAGATAATCGAGCGCGCCCCACTCGGTCTCGGCGAGCAGTTGGCTCAGTGCCTGCGTCACCATCGGACCGCGCCAGACCATCGGCTGCTCGGCATCCACCAGGAAGCCGATCGACATGGCGCTCACCCCGTGGGCCTCGAGCGGCTGCAGGTGCTTGCCGTCGACCGATCGTGGCCGCTGACCGGTCAGGCCGAGCATCAGCGGCTGGCTGGGACCGTAGATGTCGGCGTCCAGAATACCGACGCGCGCGCCCTGCACCGCCCAGGCAAGCGCCAGATTCACCGCCACGGTGGACTTGCCGACGCCCCCCTTGCCGGAGGCGACCGCCACGATGTTCTTGATCTCGCCCTGGGGCTTGAGCATGCGCTGCACGGCGTGCGCACGGATGTCCGGCTCGAGCTCGAGTGCGAGCGACCCGCTGAGGCCCGCGGCAGCCAGTGTTGCCCCGAGAGCGCGGGCAAGTTCCTCGTGGTAGCCGCCCACGGGGTAGCCGAGGGCAATCCGCACCGCCCAACCCTGCGCGGTGGCCGTCACCCCGCGAACGGCCTGCGCGGCCTCCAGGGATTCGCCTGAATAGGGGTCGACGTACGCGTCCAGTGCGGCGCGCACGGCCTCCGGGGAGGGTTTGGGGGGCATGGCAAAACTGCAAGTGTCGGGATCCGGGATTGTAGAGGTTGGAACCGCGTCACGCAGCGGGCACGTCGACGGGTGCGGTCATGGGGCTATGGCATAATCTGGCCGCCTGTCGGGGGTCGCTCCTGAGGTTCGTGCGCCTGCCGCGGGTTGACCCGTTCCCGCAGGTCATTCGCTCCTGTTGCCCCGGCGCACAGGACATTAAATGGAGCTGTTCCCGTCGCAAGGGCTGAATGAGCTTTTTCACGAATTTGCGCGCTGACCGGCTGGTCACCGAGATCCGCTCCAGCAGCGATCCCTCGGACACGACGCGGCAGAAGGCGGTCGCGCGGCTCAAGGAAATGGGCCCCGGGGCCATCGAGGCGATCTTTGCCGCGCTCCCCGACGCCGACAAGGCCTCCACCATGGCCGTCGTCGACG
>JASHTN010000318.1 GCA_030040525.1 Gammaproteobacteria bacterium
ACGCGACAACCGAGAATGACACCAAGGGGATGCTCGCCCATAGCTCGATCGAGAACATGGGCATCATCACTGCGGGACTCGGTGCTGGATTCATTTTTCTGGCGGCCGGGCACCCCGCCCTCGCCGCCATTGCCTTTGTGGCCGCTCTCTATCACCTGTGTAATCACTCGACCTACAAGGCCCTGCTGTTTCTCGGCGCCGGAACCGTGGACTATCGCGCGGGAACACGCGATCTCGATCGGCTCGGCGGCCTCATTCACCGCATGCCATGGACCGCCGCGTTCTTCCTCATCGGCTCGCTCTCGATCGCCGCGATTTATCCCTTCAGCGGCTTCGCGAGCGAATGGCTCACGCTGCAGGCGCTGCTGCGCAGCGCCGAGCTCTCGTCCACCGGAATCAAGCTCGTCTTTGCGCTCTGCGGTGTGGGCTTGGCACTGACCGCTGCGCTTGCGGTGACCTGCTTCGTGAAGGCGTTTGCGATGGGCTTCCTCGGCATGCCTCGCTCCGAGCAGGCCCGGGAGGCCGACGAGGCCCCCGCCTCGATGCTGGCGCCGATGGGGGCACTCGCACTCTTGAGCTTCATCCTCGGCGTCATCCCAACCTTCGTAATTCCGACCCTCAGCGGGACCCTCGCGCCGCTCGGCGCTGCGCAAGGTACGCAGGCCCTCGTGCCGCCGTTCTTTGCCCACGAGGCCGCTCACGCAGAGCTCCCAGCAGAGTTCGCCTCGGAGTTTCACGACCTGGGCGCACAGGTCGGAGAGAATCTGATTCCAGGTCGCGGGCTCGTGGTGCTTCACCGCGGCGGCTCGAGCAATCCGGTGGTCTTTGCGATGTCCACCTCCTATGGCGTCGTGGTGCTCACTCTGCTTGGCCTCATCGCCTGGATTCTCGTCCGCCGCGCGACGCGGCGCCGACGGCTTCGGGTGGAGGACCCGTGGGACGGCGGCGTACGGCAACTCTTTCCCGAGATGACCTACACCGCCACCGGCTTCTCCAATCCCGTGCGCGTGGTGTTCGACGCCATTCTCCGACCGCGCACGGTCGAGGACACGGAGGAGACGGTCGCGGCGCATTTTCGCGTGGCGATCAAACGCACCGAGGAGCCGACGCATCTCGTCGACCGCTGGGTGCTCGACGTCCTGACCACAAGCCTCGGCGGCACGGCGGCCTGGCTCGCGCGGATGCACCACGGGCGAGTCAACGCATATGTGGCCTACGTCCTTGGCACCCTGCTCGTGTTCCTGGCCCTCTCGGTGGTGCTCTGAGCGCTGCGGACCTCCTGTCGTGCACATCAATGTTCACGAGCTTCGCGCCGATCTCCACGAGAGGCTGGGTCTTGGCCAGCACCTGATCCTCTACGGACCGCGCGGGAGCGGGAAGTCACGGCTCGTCGAGCAGCTCCAGGCACGATTCGTTCGCGCCCGGATCCCGTGCGCGATTTCGCCCTCCACCGCATGCCTCGAGGACGTCACGCGCGCCCTGCACGCTGCCTACCCCGAGGTGAAGACGGAGGCCGTGAACAAGCGCACCGCCCGCTACCGGCTCTGGACCGCCGCGGACCGCCGTCGCGGCGTACTGCTGCTCGATCACTTTACGGAAGTCGGCTCGGCCATGATCAGCTTCTTCAGACGCCTGCGCGGGGGTGTCGCGGGCGTGCTCTTCGTCGTCGACGTGGACGTCGAGCGCGAGCGAATGCGCATTCGCCAGCGGGGCCGGAGTCTCGCGCTCTCCGTACGCATGCCCCTGGCTTCCAGGGGGCAGTTGCGACGGCTGCTGTACGCACGATGCGCTGAGCACGGTTTCTCTGTCGAGCCGGATGCGGAGCATCAGCTCCTGAACACCGCGCACGGCCGCCCGGGGTGGATCGTGCTTTGCACCCGCCTGATGGAGGAGGGGCGGTACTGGCACGAGGGACATCTTTACCCGACGCTCCTCTGCACCGACACTGAGATCACCCTGCGACAAGGCGACTTGAAACTGCTCGCGCCTGAGAACTGGACGCCCGAGTCAGGCCGAGCGTGGAAGAGTCCGCTGACCGACTATGATGAGGAGGGGTTTTGCAAGAACACTAGGCCGTCGCCGCCACGCAAGCCGTACTAAGGCGGTCGCACCGATCGCCACGCTTGCCGCATTGGAGAACAAAACGTCATGCAAGGGTCCTTTCTTCGCTTTTACGTCCACGAGAACCATCGCTATAAGGGTCGACTGGTCTGGGAGTGGCTGCTCGAGCAGGCCAATAAGCGGGGCCTGCGTGGTGGCTCGGCCTTCAAGGCCATCGCGGGCTTCGGGCGTCACCACGTGCTCCACGAGAGCACCTTCTTCGAGCTCGCCGGCACGCTGACCGTGGAGGTCGAATTCATCGTCAGCGACCGCGAGGCCTTTGATTTCCTCGAGTTCATCAAGGAGCACCGGATTCGGCTGTTTCACGCCATCACTCCGGCTCTCTTCGGGATCGTCAACCCCGACGTGGCCGACCCCTCTCCCGAGGCAGGTTCGGTGGCGGGCGGCCGCTGAGATCGTCCTCCCCGTGGACCTCGTCCAGTACGAGCAGACGAAATTTGAGCTGGCGACGATCCTGAGGAACGCCGGCCTGCGGCTGCAGGCGGGGCGATCGGGCGTCCAGGCACCCTTCACCGAGCTCTTCGCGCGCCTCGCCGAGGATCGCTTCAATCTGATGGAGATCGGGCGTTTCAGCCGCGGCAAGAGTTCTTTGATGAACGCGCTGCTCGATACCGAGCGACTGCCCATGGGCATCGTGCCGGTCACCTCGGTCATCACAAGCGTTGCCTACGGCAGCCGCGAGCGCGCGCTCATCGAGTACCAGAATTCGCACCTCAACACCGAGCTGACGCTCGATCAGCTGCCGGATTACATCACGCAGCAGGGCAACCCCGAGAATCGGCGGCGCGTGGCGCTTGCCCGAATCGAGC
>JASHTN010000319.1 GCA_030040525.1 Gammaproteobacteria bacterium
GCCAGGCAGCGCAGGCGCGATCCCCGAGCCGGCCGCAGGCGCTGCAGCCACGCCGCCTGCGGGCGGCGCCGATGAGACTCGCTCGGAAAGCACGGCGCCCGCGGCGCTGGCGAGCGCCTGAGGGCTTCTTCGGGAAACTTACTTCTTCGGGGACTTGCCGGCGCCGCTCTTCGCGGTGCCGTCGGTCGCGGCCCAGGAGTCGCGCACCTGATCCGCCCAATTCTTGTAATTCGACCAGGTGTACAGGTTGCGGGTGATCGCGGCCTGGCGCGCGCGCGCGCGCTGCATCCGGTCGAGCCAGTTCGCGTAGGCGTCCGCGCCACCCGGCGGATTACCGCTCGCTGGCGGCTCGTGGCCGCCGGCCGCGTCGTCTCGCCCCCTGTTCGATGAGCTCATGGCAAGCTCCTGAAGCTGTGGCTTGCAGCCTACGGCGTTCGCCGGTGCCGCCGCAGGAACTGGTTCACAGGCATGTCGCCGCTCGCATACGCGCGCCGGCGCTTATGACGCAGCTCTCGCGCTGCACGCGCAAAATGTGCGGCACGCAAAGCGTTATGTAAGGGAACGCGCCGCGGCGCGCGCCGTTTACGCGACCAGCCGGTAGACGGGTTTGTAGACGCTGCCCGGCAGGCGCATGCGCCGTTGTGCGACGAACGCCGCGAGCAGCTCATCGAGCAGCCGCATCAGCTGCGGATCGCCGGCGAGCTCGTAGGGACCGTAGCGCTCGATCGCCTGAATGCCGTACTCCTTGACGTTGCCGGTGACCACGCCGGAGAAGGCGCGGCGCAAATTCGCGGCCAGCTGGTGCGCGGGCTGGTCGCGCCCGAGGTTCAGCTCGCGCATCGACTGGTGCGTCACCTCGAAAGGCAGCTGGAACTCCGAGCGGATCGACAGCAGCCAGTTGAAGTTGTACGAGTCGCTGCGGCGGCGGCGGAATTCACGCACGGCGTCCATGCCGCGCACCATGCGCCGCGCCGCCTCCGGCGGATCGTCGACGATCACGCTGAAGCGCCGCACGGCCTCCTCCCCGAGCGTCGCCTGGATGAAGCGCCCGATCTGCTCGAAGTACCCGGCAGCCGGGCGCGGCCCGGTGAGCACGATCGGGAAGGGCTGCTCGCGGTTCGCAGGATCGAGCAGGATGCCGGCGAGGTACAGGATCTCCTCGGCGGTGCCGGCGCCCCCCGGGAACACCACGATACCGTGCGCCAGGCGCACGAACGCCTCGAGGCGCTTCTCGATGTCCGGCAGGATCGCGAGCTGCGTCACGATGGGGTTCGGGGGCTCGGCGGCAATGATGCCGGGCTCGCTGATGCCGATGTAGCGGCCGCGCTCGATACGCTGCTTGGCGTGCCCGATGGTCGCGCCCTTCATCGGTCCCTTCATGGCGCCGGGGCCGCAGCCGGTGCAGACGTCCATGCCGCGCAAGCCGAGCTCGTAACCGACGTTCTTCGTGTACTGGTACTCCTCGGCGTCGATCGAATGTCCGCCCCAGCAGACGATCAGGTTGGGGCGCGCCTTGTGATCGAGCAGGCGCGCGTTGCGCAGCATGTGGAACACGGCGTTGGTGATCGAGGCGGAATCGGTGAGATCGAAGCGGCCGCTGGCCACGATCTCGTTGGCGATGAACACCACATCGCGCAGCACCGCGAACAGGTGCTCCTTGATGCCACGGATCATCTGCCCGTCGACGAACGCGGCCGCCGGCGCATTCTTCATCTCGAGCTTGACGCCCCAGGGGTGGCGCACGATGCGCACCTCGAAGCTGCGATAGCGGTCGAAGATCTCCTTGGCGTTGTCGGTCGGGGCACCGGAGTTCAGCACCGCGAGCGCGCAGCGGCGGAACAGCGGATACAGACCTCCCTGGCCGGTATCGAGGAGCTTGTCGATCTCGGTCTGCGAGAGGTTCT
This sequence comes from Gammaproteobacteria bacterium, assembly GCA_030040525.1. Lineage (GTDB taxonomy): Bacteria > Pseudomonadota > Gammaproteobacteria > Steroidobacterales > Steroidobacteraceae > 13-2-20CM-66-19. The sequence continues at coordinate 1,905 of JASHTN010000319.1, forward strand.
CGAGGCTGCCGCGCGGGCCGACGCGGGCGTCCACGAACTCGGACACATCGAAGCTGCTGCTCACTGGACTCAACGGCCGGGATCGGCTTTCAGGAAGCGCTGCGACCCGAATCCGTCCGGCGGCGGGGCATGCGGCTCACGGCAGGATGTCGATCGGCACGCCGTCCGGCACCAGCATCCAGATCTCGAGCATGTCGGCGTTCGAGACCGCGATGCAGCCGTCGGTCCAGTCGTGGTGCAGGTAGTAGTCCGGATCGTGCTTCAGGAGGTTGGGCTCGCCGTGAATCATGATCGAGCCGCCGGTATCCCAGCGATGGGCGCGCGCCCGTCTCAGGTCGGTCTCGTTGGGATAGGACACTCTGATCGACAGGAAGTAATCACTGCGCTCGTTGCGCTGCTCGAGCCGGTAGCTGCCCTCCGGAGTGCGGAAGTCCCCGGAGCGCTCCTTCTGGCCAATCGGGTTCAGGCCGAGCGAGACGTGGTAGGCGCGCACGATGTTGCCGCCGTGCATGAGGTACAGCCGCCGCTCGGATTTCTTGACCACCACCCGATCGACCACCGGCAGGGAGTTGCCGCTGGCGAAGAGCATCGGCTGCGGCGCGGCCTGCGATAGAGGCTGCGCCTGCGGCGGCGGCTGCGGCAGCGCGTCAGCGCGCACCGCCGCGGCGGCGCAGGCCAGCACCAGGAGCGTCGCCAAGGTCCTGAATCTCATAGGTTTCGCATCGGTGGGCGCAAGCGGCGCAGGGATTATAGGCATAGCCGCGCGGCGCGCGCAGGTACGCGCATCACACGCCTCAGCCGCCGCTGCTGACCTCGGCGATGCGCGGAATCACGATCTGCGCGCCGGCATGGAGCGATGCGAAGTCGACGTCCGGGTTGTACTGCTGCAGCAGCCACTCCGGGAGCGCGGCGGTGTGCTGCGTGAGCGTCCAGAGCGAATCGCCGCTGCGCGCGATGTACACCTCGGTGCCGACGATGCGGTGTGCGGCGAAGTAGCTCGCCTCGAGCTGGCGGTGATAGTCCTTGCGGCGCTGCTCGAAGGCCTCGTGCGGCACGTTGCGGAAATCGAGCCGGAGGCGGTGACCGACCAGCACCGGCTTGCGGAAGCTCATGTGATTGAGCGTGCGCAGGTGCGCGGCGCTCACCCCCAGCCAGTCGGCGTAGTGGCCGAGCGTCTCGTCGGTCGCCACGCGGATGGTGTCATCGCGCGCCACGCTGTAATCGGTGGGGTCGGCGTTCTGTTGCGCATCGATCATCGGCCCCACTCCCGGCGCGAGCGCCTCCGCCTGCGCCGCCGACACCGGCTGCGGGCCCGCCGCCGCCTGCCGCGACGCCGTGACGGTGACGATCTCGGTAGCCTCGGCCGCGGCGGCGTCCTCGGCGCTCTCGCGCTGCGCCTCCTCCGGCGT